>DBFP01000057.1 GCA_002294405.1 Anaerolineales bacterium UBA877
ACATCCACCATCGCAGATATGTTGGTCCCACAGTGACAAACATATACGCCAACGCGAGGGGGAAACTGCGTCGGCGCAAGTTTACGGAGTGTCATTTATTCGTCTCCAGTCTATGTAAAAAATGGAAATACACCTTTGCTTCCTGTGAAAAGAATATATTTACTCGTAACAGATTGTGCCTTTTAGCACAATCTAGCACAAGTGATGTTTATCCTGACTTGGAAGGTAGTATGAGGGGATGAAAGATAAATTACGATGGGGTTAATACCCTAATGGTATTACCCCCATTTTTGATGAATATCATTTATTGGAATATATATAAGAAATATTTCCACCTGGCATAAAATGTATCTCTTCCTAATATGTCATTAGCAGCGCACTTTAGTGATCTATCAACTTTCAAATATTTCATGGTACCCACGATCAAGTTCATCATCCGAAAGGTGTGCATACCGTTGTGTGACCTGGATACTGGCATGTCGGGCTAATTCCTGGGCGAGTTTAAGATTTCCTGATGCTCGCAGGACCGTGGTTACAAAATAATGACGGAAGGAATGGGGGGTAATGCGACCGGATGCCACTTCACCAAGTGCAAGTCGGACGCGCAGGCTTACAATGTTCCTACCTGTCGTGGTGGAAATTGGCTTTATCTTTTTTCCAGCCCCCTTGTCATGGCGAGCAAAGAGAGGCAAAGAGGGGAGGGCGCGCCCTGATCCGCCATCGATTTCAGCCCTGGAGGAGAGGTAATCTTTAAGAGTCCCCAGGGAGCGGGTCGAGAAACGAACCACGGCTTGCTTGTCGCCTTTACCTATAATAATTGCCCGTCCCTCGTTCCAATCAATGTCACCACGGCGCAAGTTGCACGCTTCATGAACCCGTAAACCGGTGTCAGCCAAAGTAAAAATGAAGGCTCGATCTCTTAATGCGCGTAACCGTTCAGTTATATCATTTATCGTCAACAATGCTGGATTTGCCATAAATTCGAGCACATTCTCTATTTCATCTCGGGGAAATTGGGGTAATCGTTGCCCCGGTTTCCTGGAGCGCTGGCGTAATAAAAGCCTCAATCGAGGAAGGTTGATCTCCGAAAGCTTTTCTGCAGCTAAATATTCATAAAATCTGACCATTGCAGCAAGATATAACTGCTCAGTTGCAGGTGAAAAATCCTTAAGCGCTACTGACATCCAAGTCGCTGCATCTTCGGTCAGAATGCTTATTGGGGAAGTATCTGGATCGATGTTATGCATTGATAATACTGATAAAAATCTAAGCATGCCATTTCTATAAGCACGCCCGGTGTTGACACTGCGCGACATTCTTACAGTATCAAGGTATTTTTCAATAGTTTGAGATATGGATGGACTTTCCATGGAGATTCCGATGCTCACGATAATATTACTTATCGAAAGCATAAGAATTATATTCCAAGAGATCAACTTGGTCAACCCCCCTTTTTGCTCGCTGGATTATGCAGAAAAGAAAAATTAATATTTCACTCATAAAAGAAATATCCATCAGGCATAAATATATATCTTACTCCAGGATAAATAGCGAATGCCCTCCCCCACTCCAAATGGGTACCATAATTTGAGCATTGCAATGAAAACAACCGCGCTAGCATTATACGGGAGTTATAATCTGGTGATGAACGAATTATCACCCCGTCAAGTGACCCTTGAAGATTCATTTTGGACATCGAGACAGATCATTAACGCTGAAAAATCAATTTTCCACCAATGGCAAATGCTTGAAAACACCGGTTGCATCGATAATTTTCGCATCGCGGGTGGCATTAAGGAAGGATCTCGTGAGGGGTGGTTCTTTGCAGATTCTGATGCTTATAAATGGCTGCAGGCAGCCGCAGGCATATATTCAGATTGGCCATCGAAAAACCTTAAAGATCTCATAGATGATTTTATTATTTTGATAAGAGCATCCCAGATGAAGGATGGCTACTTATTTACTTATAATCAGATCCATTTCCCATCCAGCCGGTGGGAAAACCTGATGATTGAGCATGAACTTTATTGTCATGGCCATCTTATTGAGTCATGCGTATCCCATTTCGACTCTTTTGGAGATAAATCTGTATTAGAAATTGGCTGCCGCGCTGCTGATTTGTTGGTCGATGTTTTTCTTGACGCTGCTCCCGATAAAACATCGGGTCATGAAGAGATAGAAATCGCATTAATTCGTTTATATAAAGTAACCGGGGATGATCAATACTTGGAACTGGCACACAGATTTCTCGAAAGACGCGGAAAAACACCTTTCTTCGCCATGCAACTATTTATACAAAATTTAAGAGTTAATAGAAGGTTGCGTCTCGTCCAAATGAAGAAAGAGAGTTCACGGGTTGACATGCAGCATCCACTCTCCCAAGGATTAATATCTTATAACTATGCGAAAACCAATACCGCTATCAAGTTTCGCTGGTTTCTTAGCGGTCTATCCGGGAAATTCTTCCAAATGCATGCACCAATTCGCGAGCAAACTGTACCAGTCGGACACGCTGTCCGGTTTGCTTACCTGGAGACCGCTACTGCCATGTTTTATCGTCAGAACCATGATCCAACCCTTCTGCCAGCGCTTAAGCAGGCCTGGACGCGCATGGTCACGCGGCGCATGTACATCACGGGAGGTATCGGCTCCCTCCCCCTTATTGAGGGTTTCGGGCGTGATTATGAACTGGATCCTGAAATTGCGTATGCGGAAACCTGTTCTTCCCTGGGAAGCCTTTATTGGAACTGGGAAATGGGACTCATTACGAAAGAAGCTTGCTATAGCGATTTATTTGAATGGCAGCTGTATAATGCCGCTGCTGTGGGAATGGGTATGGAAGGAACAAGTTATTCATATAACAATCCTCTTGCCAGTCATGGTGGCTTATCACGCATGCCGTGGTTCAAGGTCGCCTGCTGTCCTTCCAACTTATCCCGCACCTGGGCTTCACTTGGGAAATATGTCTTTTCACATGTAGACCGGGATCTTTGGATACACCAATATATTGGTTGTCAAGCGGAAATTAACCTCGGCACTGCAGTCAAAATCAACCTGCGATCATCTTTCCCCTGGGAAGGAAAAGCGTGCCTCAATATTAACCCGCAAACAACTGCCGAATTTACCATTCACTTGCGCATTCCCTCCTGGGCAAAGTCGTACGCCCTACAGATAAATGGCCAACAGGTATTGATCAATCCACGCAGCCCGACTGAGGATAACGAACCGCCTGCTTCCGGATATGATCCTCGTCATGCGTGGTTCGCCACGATTCAGCGAGTTTGGTCACCGGGAGATGTTTTAGAATTGGAATTTGAGATGGATGTTAAGATAAGGCGTGTTTCCTCGCGCGTTAAAGGGCAGGAAAATAAAGTTGCACTTACACGCGGACCAATTGTCTTCTGTCTTGAAAGCATAGATAATCCGGGTCTGGATATTTTCAAAGCCAGCGTGAATCTTTCAAGCATAATTGATCACCCGAATTTCGTGACCTACCTCCCCTCCCTTTTAGGGGGAACTGAATCCATATGTTGTGCAACAATCGACGAACAAAAATTGAATTTCATCCCATATTTCTTATGGGCCAATCGGGGTAAGTCGCAAATGACGGTATGGGTTAATAGTTAGGGTTCTGCTGTTTCTCGAAATATAAATGAATCTGTGGCTTTAATTTTATTCTTCACACCAGTAAACCGGGAACTTTTTACAGACATTTTTCGTCTGTAACCATAAGGATTTTATTCCTTGGCGTGATTTACGAGGAGAAACATAATGAAAAAATCACTTTTGGTACTATTCTTCCCGGTATTTATTTTGGCAGCTTGTGTCATGCCTAATATTAAAATAATATTTGATAATACTCCAACCCCAGGATCACCGGATGAGTATTTTACGCAGGTCGCTCAAACTGTCTCGGCGAAGTTGACCAGCGTTGCCCTACTGGCAACTCCGACCTCCAATATTCCCACAAAATCGATTACACCAACGAATTCTTTAATTCCCTCGGCAACCTATACATCAATCCCGACCAATACTTCGCTTCCGACGTTCACAAAATCGCCCACCCCGTGCAATTTGGCAACATGGGATCCGGCTACCATCGATGTAACCATCCCGGATAATTCCAAGATGGTCCCCAATCAGGTATTTTCAAAAACATGGAGAATCCGAAATGTTGGGACTTGTTCCTGGAATTCCAACTACCTGCTGATTTTTGACCACGGGGATGGGCTGGGAGTAACAGCTGGTTACGCTCAGCAATTAACACCGGGGTTTGTCAACCCAGGCCAATGGGTTGATTTGACTGTAAATAATTTTAAGGCACCAAGCACTCCAGGAACATTTACCGGCTATTGGCGCCTGCGTGATCCTTATGGCAATGAGTTTGGAATCACTCCTGCCGGTGGGACATTCGCGGTAAGGATTGTGGTTATTTCCTCAACAACAATTACTCTTCTTCCTATTCTTGGAGAAAGTGGAACCGTGCACTCGGATGGGCCTGTGAAGTTTAATGAGTTATCCATTGGCGATACCACACTTAATTTTGGAATACAGCTGTTTCTATCGTATGATATTTCATCCATCCCCTCCAATGCCACCATAGTAGAACTGAAACATGATATGCGTAACAGCATTATTAAATCAAATCCATTTTCACTGGTGACGCTAAGTCTTTACCAGGATAATTATGGAACCCTTGACACATCAGATTATGTGGTTACCCTTCCTACCCAGGGGAGATTGGCAGATTGGAGTTCACCCGGAGCGCTCGAAATTGTAGAGGTGTCTGCGGCACTTAAAAAAGCCTTTCAAAACAGGCTGGGAGCATCCAGGATCCAATTTCGACTGCAGTTTACAAATCAAACGAACAGCAATGGCGTTGAAGATGTAATTGCGTATAATGTATTACCCTCTCCAAACTTGTCAAATACTGCGGGTTTAAATCCAGCGATCATCGTAACTTATACGGTCCCATAAACCCCACATTTCCCGGAGATTTGTCTTTTCTGTGTATATTATTTATTTTGGTTGAGAAAGTGCTTCCATGCACCCACCCATGGTTTCCCCAGGCGATTCCCGGGTCGGACTGTAACATGGTGGAGTTTTTGGGGGAGTTGACTAGTAATGCTTACGATTAATTTCCAATCGTTCGCCACTAATGAGGCTCGGAGTTTTTCGGCATAATCTGCAGCCCATGCCCACTCCATGCGAAACTTATCCGCTTTCACCCAGTAGCCACGCTTTTCCCAGGCGGATACGGAATTATCAATAGTCCCAGAAATAATATCAAGAGCCAGGACTATAAAGGCGACCAAATCACGAGATTCGTCCCCTGGTTCGGTTTGGTGAGCCAATTCACGGACTGCAAGAGCAACACCACGGATAAGCCGGTTTCTTTCTTTTCCGACACTATCGGGATTAATAATCCGACTCAATTAAACCTCCTGCAGAATTGCACGGCGCGATTATACATTATTAGAACCGGATCCTTTCACATTGAATGAACATTCTCTGTAATAATAAGATTAACAGAAATACCCCATTTATTGACGCACACCCCCCTTACGCTTATAATCTTGCAGTTCCGGGGAAGTGGCGGAATTGGCAGACGCGCAAGACTTAGGATTTTGTGCCGAAAGGCGTACGGGTTCAAGTCCCGTCTTCCCCACACTTCTCCTCTATAAACTTAGTTGGTAAAGGAAGAAAGCATTGAAAATCGAATCTCAAAATCGTGATGATCATCAGGTAACCTTAATTGTGGAATTGGAAATGGAACAAATGGAAGGGGCTAAACACCGCGCGGCCCGAAAAATTTCCGAACGAAAAACCATTCCCGGCTTCCGCCCTGGCAAGGCACCATACGATGTCGTACTACGTAATTTTGGCGAAAGCGCTGTATCTGATCAAGCAGTAGATATTCTTCTTGATGAAATTTACCCCAAGGCTTTGGAAGAAACGAAGATAGAACCAGCAGCAGCGGGATCCCTTGAAAAAGTCGAGAATTTGGAAAATAAACCCAGGTTTACATTTACCGTTCCACTCGCTCCTACCATATCCCTGGGAGACTACCGTTCGATCCGATTGCCATATGATTGGAAGGAACCAGGTGAAGATAAGGTGGAAGATGCCTTAAATGAATTACGACAAATGTATGCCAAGACTGAATCCGTTAACCGCCCAATCGCCATAGGTGATTTTGTGATGGTTGATCTAAAGGGGTTAAAAGCCAAAGCTGATGCAGCAGAAGCACCAGCTATCGATCGACCCGGGTTGCCAGTTTTTATTAATGAAAAAGATAAAGAAGACGAGTTTCCTTATAGGGGTTTTTGTAAAGATTTGGTTGGATTAACCAGCGAGGAGACCAAGTCAATTTCCCACAAGTACCCGAAGGACTATAAAGATGAAAATCTTCAGGGGCAGACTTTAAACTTCGAAGTTAAGGTGAAAATGGTGCGCGGGAGCATCCTGCCAGAATTGAATGACGAATTTGCCAAACAAGTTGGCCCTTTTGAGAATTTGCTAGCATTACGCGCAGCAGTTAAAGCCAATCTGTCGACACAGTCAAAGGCTGAATTTGATGACGATTATTTCACCAAGATTATTGAGAGAATTAAAGAAAATGCTTCAATAAAGTATCCGCCGCAGGTTCTTAATCATGAGCTGGACCATGTAATGCAAGATCTTAAATCTCGCCTGGCTGACCAAGGGCTTGACATGCCGGCATACTTAAAAACCCGGGAAATGGACGAGGCCAAATTTAAATCTGATGAAGCCACTCCGATAGCAATTAGGCGGTTGGAACGTTCTCTTATAATGGATGAACTTGCTAAAATCGAAAAAATCGATGTGAGCAAGGAAGTGCTCCAATCATCCTTTGAACAAACCTGGGGTGAATACCAGGGGAACGCAAAATTCAAAAAAGTTATGCATGGAAAATCTCAGCCGCCCAAGCAAATTGTGAATGCGGTGGCAATGGAATCAGCCAACCGGGCATATGTTCAACTCACCTTGGATCGGCTAAAGGAAATTGCCACCGGAAAAGCTCCAGATTTGTTGAAGGAAGAATCAAATAAACCTGTCTCCAAGAAACCCGGGAAAGCAACCGTGTCAAAGAGAAATAAAAATGAGCCAAACAAGAAAGTCAGCGGCAAAAAACCTGATTCGACAACAAGGAATTCAAAGTCAACCAAAATTCCTGAAAAATCGAAATTGCAGTCCACGGAAAATCCTTCCCATGACATATAGGAAGCGTCCACGTGAAAGTAAACAGATTAATTTAATTAGAAATGGAGTGAAAAATGGATCCAGACATTAAGAATGTAATACCCATGGTTATAGAATCATCAGGTCGGGGTGAGCGGGCCTACGACATCTATTCCCTGCTTTTAAAGGAAAGGATCATCTTTGTGGGGACTGCCATAGACGATCAAGTCGCGAATGTGATCGTCGCTCAATTGTTATTCCTGAGCCGGGAAGATTCGGAAAAGGAAATTCAAATGTATGTTAACTCCCCCGGTGGGGTGATTTATTCGGGATTGGCTATTTATGACACAATGCAGATGATTCCCAATCCTATCAGCACCGTTGCAGTCGGAGTTACCGCTTCATTTGGGACGGTTCTGTTAACAGCCGGAACTAAAGGGAGGCGCTACGCCTTGCCAAATGCGACTATCCATATGCATCAACCCTTGGGAGGCGCCCAAGGTCAGGCTACGGATATCGAGATCCAAACCAAGCAGATTCTTCGACTAAGAACCCTGTTGAATGATATTATGTCCAAGCACACAGGGAAACCGGTGGAGGTTATCAAGCAGGATACTGAACGCGATTTCTACCTGGATGCCAAGCAGGCTGTTGAGTACGGCTTGGTGGACCAAGTTCTAGAGATTCCAACCAAAAAATAACAAAGAAGGGCGGACTGATGCGTCTGCCCTTCTTTTCCAAACCTATGCTCCCTTCGAATATTAAGTCCCTGATCCTCGATATGGACGGTGTTTTATGGAGAGGGGATTCTGCAATTGGCAACCTTCCTTCCGTTTTCGACGCGATCAAAAAACTTGATTTAAAAGTGGCATTTGCCACAAATAATGGAACGCGTGCTCCGGAACAATATTGTGAACGTTTGGAGGGATTTGGAATACATGTTGAACCCTGGCAGGTAATAACCTCATCGCTTGGGGTTGCACATCTGCTTGGTGTAAATTTCCCATCAGGTGGCCAGGTTTTTGCTGTTGGCGAAGACGGTTTGATGCTTGCCTTGAGGGAGAAAGGTTTTGAAATTCTTTCAATTAATAGCGCAGAAAAAGCGCAAGCAGCGGTAATGGGGATTGATCGGGACATTAATTTCAGCAAGATGACTGAATTTGCTTTGTTGGTCCGCAATGGAATTCCTTTTTACGCCACAAATCCCGATAAGACATTCCCCACCCCGCGCGGGGAAATTCCTGGTGCAGGGGCATGGATCTCAGTTATAGTCACCTCAACGGGGATCGAACCCATATATGCCGGGAAACCCGCTCCTTACCTTATTGATTTAGCCAGGGAAAGACTCGGAACCAAAAAAGATGAGACGCTTGTTGTTGGAGACCGTTTGGAAACTGACATCGCGGGAGGTCAAGGTGCAGGTTACCCTGTAGCTCTCGTGCTAAGCGGTGTCAGCACACATGCGCAAGTTGAGGCCTGGCGACCTAACGTGAATATCGTTGCAGAAGATCTGTGGTCCCTTGTGAAAAGGTTATAGTTATCGCTCTTGCTTTGGTGGGAAAGTAATATCAATGCACTGATCAATATGTAAACAGTGCATTGTTTGTTGATGTGATAGAATTTTACTTTATGGGTAAACCACTGATTTATGATCTCTCCTTGCCAGAACTAAAATCCTTGCTTGAGCAGTGGAATGAACCCCCCTATCGTGGGGAGCAAATCTGGAAAGGAATATACAAAAACTTTTGGAAAGATCCCAAAGATTTTTCGGATTTGCCACTTGGTTTAAGAAATAAACTCAGCGCTTTTTTTGAATTCACTCCCTTGAGACCAATAACCACTCTTCGATCCAAGGATGGAGAGACTTCAAAAACTTTATTTCGCCTTCAGGATGGGAAAGCGATCGAAACAGTGTTGATGAAATATGAACCTACAGCATCTTCACTAGTCGGACACATTCAGGATTCGAGAAAAAAAAGGCATACACTATGCATTTCCACGCAAGTTGGTTGTGCCATGGGCTGTGTCTTTTGTGCGACCGGTCAAATGGGGTTTCAGCGCCACCTCACAAGTGGAGAAATAATCGCCCAGGTAATGTATTTTGTTCATCAATCGTTTTTACAACGGGAAGAAATTACCAATATTGTGGTGATGGGAATGGGCGAACCATTTCATAACTACGACAATACGATGTCTGCAATTGACCGGCTTAATGATCCAGAGGGATTTAATTTTGGGGCTCGACGATTTACCATCTCTACCGTTGGTTTAATTCCGGTGATCAGGCAGTTCACAAGTGAAAAACGACAGGTGAATCTGGCTATTTCCCTTCATGCAGCGACAAATGACCTTAGGAATACAATGTTACCTGTAAATAAACGTTATCCGATTGATGAACTACTTGAAGCATGCCGGGATTACACAGCGGCAACTGGCCGCCGTATCACATTTGAATGGGCGCTTGTAAATGGGATCAATGATACTGTGGAGCAAGCCAATATTCTTTCCAACAAGCTTAAAGGGATGCTTGTACATGTCAATGCCATCCCCCTCAACCCAACAAGTGGTTTTAACGGTAAAGTATCTTCTAATAAAAATGCCAAAGAATTTCGAGATATTCTTCTTATGTCCGGAATCCCTTGCACCATACGAGTGAAACGTGGAAATGATATAAAGGCAGGATGTGGTCAATTATTTGTAAAATAATGAGAATAATATTTATGATATTATGGCTATGCGCATTTATATATTATACCAAAATTTTCACATTTTTCATTAATTGATTGACCGAGCTTTTAAAATGATTAGATCTACTGATAAGAATTCGATCCTGGACCGCCCCATATTCAATTCTCTCCCCTTTCTAACCGTTGAAGTGGTGATCTTTAGTGTCATTTTAATTCTTATGACTTTCAGTCGCCTGTACAACCTCGGAACAAGGGTGATGAGTCATGACGAAAGCCTGCATGTATATTATTCATGGCTCTTTGCTAATGGTCAGGGATATCAGCACACTCCAACAACGCATGGTCCCCTTCAATTTCATTTGATCGCACTGACATACTTACTATTTGGAGATAGTGATTTTACTGCCCGATTACCGCACGCTATTGCCAGCATCTTATCGGTTGTCGTGGTTTGGAAATGGCGTAGATACCTGGGACGTGCCGGCATGCTCGTTTCCTCCATCCTTATTCTCCTTTCACCATACATGCTTTATTATGGACGTTATGCACGGAATGAAACTTTTGTCGCCTTATTGGGAATACTTACCCTGTATTTCATATTGCGCTATTTCGAAACGGGGAAGAATCGTTATTTGCTTTTACTTACCACAGTAACCGTGTTACATTTCACCGTCAAAGAAACTGCATTTATATATGTCGCCCAAGCCCTTATCTTTTCAGTATTCATTCTTGTAAATCGCATTAGACATTCTCCCTGGAAAAAAAGAGGGCTATTAAATGGTTTCATAACAGCCTTGACAACGGGTATTTTACTAATCGGAGTTGCGGTCGGATTAGAAATCTATTCACGCTCGCACAACATGACAGATTCCAAAATAACCTCGGCGCCTCTTATTCCTGGGGTCGTATCGACCACTGCTCCAAATTTGGGAAACTCCCCATTTATAAATTCCTTTATAGTTCTAGCAATAATTGCCTTTCTGGCATCAATAATTATTTTAATTATTGGTTATGGATGGAAAAACCTATCCCGCGAGCGTTCACTGGATGCAATCATTCTTCTTGTGACTTTAATCCTTCCCCTCCTTGCTCCGATCCCTGTGAAATTTCTTGGATGGAATCCCCTTGAGTATAATTTTTCCTGGCCTGGCTGGAATTGGCAAGCCCTCTGGATCCAGGGTCCCGTAAAAACAGCAGTGGTATTATTAATTCTCATCATTTTTTCGGTAAGTATGGGTTTACTGTGGGATTGGAAACGTTGGGTCCGGAATGCGTTGATTTTTTGGGGCATCTATATATTCTTCTACAGCAGCATGTTTACAAACTGGGCAGGGCTGGCGACCGGGGTTGTTGGCTCATTGGGCTACTGGCTGGAACAACAAGGCGTTAACAGGGGAAGCCAACCCTGGTACTACTATTTGCTAATTCAAATTCCCCTATATGAGTTTTTACCAGCCTTGGGGGTCATTGTGGCAACATTTCTTGGGTTGCAACGAAAATCACCTGTCCCGCCTCCCAACACAACCATCGGCCCCGATCATCCGGATTCCAAGTCCATCATTTCGCCGCCAACTTTTTATTTGCTTCTTTGGTGGGCCGTCTCCAGCTTGATTGCGTATTCAATCGCTGGAGAAAAAATGCCCTGGCTGACTGTCCACATCACTATTCCCTTTATCTTGCTCGCAGGCTGGGGGCTTGGTCAGGTAATTGAACGCCTGGATTGGTTAAATTTTCGGGAACATGGAATCCGGGTTTTGGTCTTCTTGGCAATATTCTTCATATCTTTGTATGGGATTTTGAGTTCACTCCTCGGAGATATTCCCCCCTTCCAAGGAAAGTCCCTTACGCAATTATCATCCACCGGGTTTTTTCTATTAAGTCTGATAATAGGAGCGGCTTCCTTTGGATGGTTGATAATAATAAATAACCACAGGAAGTACGAAGATATATATCGTTTGGCAACTCTTGTATTTTTCAGCTTTATACTGGTTTTGACTGTTAGAACATCTATTCGAGCAGCCTACATTCATCCAAACGATGCCACAGAGTACCTGGTGTATGCACATGGGGCGAGTGGCATCAAGGATGTCATGAGGCAAATTGATCAAATTTCTAGTCGAACCGCGGGAGGAAATACCGTTTCGCTTGCTTTCGACAACAGCACCCCCGACAGCGGTGTAGCCTGGCCGTTTACCTGGTATTTACGGCATTACACAAACAAAACCTCCTTTAACAAACCTGACGATAGTTTACGGGGATTACCGTTAATCCTTGTGGATCAGAAAAATTTTGACGCAATAAAACCGATCGTTGTCAACGACTATTACAAGATTAATTATATCCGCATGGTTTGGCCCAATCAGGATTATTTTAATCTTACCTGGGCGCGCATTGAAGAAGCCTTAAGTAATTCTGAGATGCGTACCGCACTTTGGCAAATATGGCTCAACCGGGATTATTCTCGTTATGCACAGGTTGCCAAAGAGACAGGATTTTCGATTTCTGAGTGGAATCCGAGCGATAAAATGCAATTATTCATTCGGAAGGATGTGGCTGCAAAAATATGGGACTATGGAATTATCCAAAAAACTGCAGGAAAAGCCGATCCTTATGAGCAAGGGAGAATATCGCTTTCTTCGGATCTGGTTATCGGGATTGGCGGTGAATCCGATGGACAATTTAATTCACCCCACGGGTTTGTTATCGCCCCTGATGGGACAATTTACGTAGCGGATACAAATAACAACCGCATTCAACACTTTTCATCAACTGGTGAGTTCTTGAATAAGTGGGGCGGTTTATCAGATGTTACCGCTGGCAATGCCTTACCGGGAACTTTCAATCAGCCATGGGCGATAGCCATTTCGCAGGACGGAAAATTCGTATACGTAGCGGATACCTGGAACCATCGCATCCAGAAATTTAGCAGCAGTGGCACACCGCTAAAAATGTGGGGAACGGGTAAATATGATCCAAAGTCGAATGATCCATTTGGAATATGGGGACCAAGAGGGATAGCCGTGGACACGCACGGTCGCGTTTTTGTTGCAGATACGGGTAATAAGCGTGTCCTGGTTTATGATTCGGAAGGGAATTTCCTTTTTCAAATAGGCGGCGAAGGGTTATCTATCGGTCAATTTGAAGAACCAGTCGGATTGGCTTTCGATCCACGAGGGTATTTATATGTTGCTGATACCTGGAACCAGCGAGTACAAGTTTTTGCCCCCAGCGAAGATGGTACATCTTTTTCACCTGTCCTTCAATGGGAAATAACTGGTTGGTATGGTGAATCTCTGGATAACAAACCTTTTCTCGCTGCAGATCATCAAGGTCACATTTACGTCACGGACCCAGAAGGATATCGCGTACTCGAATTCACAACCAATGGTGAGTTTATCCATACATGGGGCGATTACGGAATTGATACAAGCAGTTTTGGACTGGCGACTGCCATCTCAGTGGATAAGGAAGGGCGAATATGGGTGAGTGATGCAGCGAACAATCGATTAATGCGCTTTCCCATGCCATGAATATGTATTAAACTTGTTACCTGCTTGTTATCCAGACATTTTATTATATCGGCGTCAAATGCTATTTGCTCTGGCTGATGCATCCAAGGGAGAATTTCTCGCATGAAACTTCATGAATATCAATCCAAACTAATTTTCGCTAGATATGGTATCCCGATACCCAGGGGCAGGGTTGCGTCAACTGCCGCGGATGCCCGGCAGATCGCTGAAGATCTGGGTGGTCGGGTAGTTGTTAAGTCCCAAGTATTAGTTGGTGGTCGTGGAAAAGCTGGGGGTATACGTCTTGCCAAAACGCCAAAGGAAGCCGAGGAAGTCGCCACCCAAATTTTGGGAATGGAAATCAAAGGTTTGCCGGTTCGTAAAATACTAATTGATACGGCGGCTAATATTGACAAGGAAATATATTTGGGGATTACAAATGATCGGGCGGCACGCAGACCCGTTATTATTTCCTCCTCTGCTGGTGGCGTGGAAATTGAGCAGGTGGCCAAAACTAATCCGGAAAAAATTATTAAAGTCTATATTGATCCTCTTCTCGGGCTGCGGGATTATCAAGCACGCAACATAGCCATTGGTATTGATCTCTCTAAAGAATATTGGAAGGTTTTTGGCGACATTTGCCGGGGTTTATGGCGAGCATATATTGATTGCGACGCAACATTGGCAGAGATAAATCCACTTGTCATTTTAAAGGAAAAAACCTTATTGGCATTGGATGGAAAGATGGTTTTGGATGACAACGCCTTATTCCGTCATTCTGACCTGGTAGAGATGCGTGACATTGACGAGGAGGATCCGTCTGAAACCGAGGCTCGAAAGTATGGGCTTTCTTTCATAAAACTTGAGGGGAATATCGGATGCATGGTTAATGGTGCAGGTTTGGCGATGACCACAATGGATATTGTTAAATATATCGGCGGAGAACCAGCCAATTTCCTGGATATTGGTGGGGGTGCTGGTTCAGATAAAGTCGCGGCTGCTTTGCGCATCATTCTTTCTGATGCCCATGTGAAGGCAATTCTGATTAATATTTTTGGGGGTATTACCAGGTGCGACGAAGTGGCAAAAGGAATTCTTATAGCCCTAAAGGAAGTCAAACCAACAATCCCGATGGTTGTCCGGTTGGTTGGTACAAATGCTGAAGAAGGACGCAAGCTGCTTGCAGATGCACACTTGCTGACTGCGGAAACGCTTGTAGATGCTGCCAAGAAATCTGTTTTTGCTGCGAAAGGATAAGAGATTAATGAGCATATTAGTGGATAAAAATACTCGCCTCATGGTCCAAGGAATCACGGGAAATGAAGGCTTGTTCCATACAGAACAAATGCTGGCTTATGGTACAAAGGTTGTTGCCGGAACCCGTCCCGGTAAAGGTGGGGAATGGGTTCTAAATGGGAAAGTTCCGGTTTTCGATTCTTGCAAGTCTGCCGTCGAAGCGACCGGAGCAAATACCAGTATCGTTTTTGTCGCTGCTGCTTTCGCACCAGATGCCATTTTCGAGGCTGCCGATGCAGGCATCCCTTTCATTGTATGCATTACCGAGGGTGTTCCAGTTCAGGATATGATGAGGGTGCGTGAATATCTAGATCAAAAACAAATCCGATTGCTTGGTCCAAACTGCCCCGGTATATTGACCCCTGGTGAGGCAAAGGTGGGAATCATTCCCGGTAACATAGCCCAGCCCGGTGATATTGGTGTCATATCCAGGTCTGGTACTTTGACTTATGAAATCCTTTACGCTCTAAAGTTGGTCGGTTTAGGCGCAACTACGTGTGTTGGAATTGGTGGTGATCCCATCAACGGGACCAGTTTTATTGATTGCCTTTCCATGTTTGAAGACGATCCTCATACTGAGAAGGTAGTTATGATAGGTGAAATAGGTGGAACGGATGAGGAAAATGCAGCGCATTTCATTGCTTCGAAGATGACCAAACCCGTGGTCGCTTTCATAGCCGGCCAGGCAGCCCCTCCGGGAAAACGCATGGGGCATGCTGGCGCGATCATAGAAGGTGGTTCAGGGAACGCCATCGATAAAATAAGGTCTCTGGAGGCGGCAGGGGTGAAGGTTGCCAAACATCCCGAGGAAATTCCGTCCCTTCTAAAATAACCGTTTCCCGGTAACTCAACTATCGCTTGAATGAATCTTTCAGGTTTTACCATTGTGCGGCATTTCCCCTTTTCGCAATTAAATAAATCAAGACGCCTGAATTGGCGTCTTGATTTTTAAAAGGCAAATATGTTATTTTTTTGCTTTCTGCGCCTCAACAAATGTAACAGCTTCACCCACGGTGGTGATCTTCTGAGCATCCTCGTCAGAGATCTCAGTTCCAAATACATCTTCAAATTTCATGATGAGTTCGACCAGATCTAGGGAATCAGCTTCCAAGTCTTCACGGAAACGGGCTTCCGGTTTGACCTTTGTCTCGTCAACGCCTAACAAATCAACGATAATTGCCTTAATCTCATCAAATGTGCTTGCCATTTTAGTCTCCTTGTGAGTATTTAGTGGAGTAATTGTAATCGTTTAGCCGTTATAATTCAATACAAGGAACACGATTCCATGTCCAAAGTTACGCACCTAAAACACAGGAAAGCAGCCCATATCAAAATTAATTTGGAAAAAGATGTCCAATCCGGATTAAACAGCGGTTTGGAACATTACCGTTTTATCCATGAAGCCTTGCCAGACCTCTCCCTTGAGTCTGTCAATACAGCCACATCTCTCTTCGGAAAAGAACTTGCCGCCCCAATTCTCATCTCTTCCATGACCGGCGGTACCCGTGCGGCAAAGAAAATAAATCAACGTCTTGCGGAAACTGCAAGTGAAATGAAATTTGCAATGGGGGTTGGCAGTCAACGATCGGCGATTGAAGACTCGGCTTTGGTTGATACCTTTTCAGTTGCCCGGAAATCCGCCCCCAGTATTCTCCTATTTGCCAACCTTGGTGCAGTTCAACTAAATTACGGTTACAGCATTGATCACTGTCGCCGTGCAGTTGATATGATTGAAGCCGATGCTCTAATTCTCCACCTAAATCCGTTGCAAGAATCCCTTCAAGTGCATGGTGACACGAATTTTGCCGGGTTGGCAAAAAAAATAGAAAGAGTATGTAAAAAGTTGGATGTTCCAGTAATTATTAAAGAAGTTGGCTGGGGTATCTCCGAAAAGACAGCAAAAATTTTATCCGGTTGTGGAGTTGCGGCAATCGACGTTGCCGGGGCTGGAGGAACAAGTTGGTCCCAAGTTGAAATGTTTAACGCTCCTGATGATTTCACAAGTCGTCTTGCCGCAACTTATATCGACTGGGGAATTCCGACCGTCAATTCGATCCTAAACGTCAAGAAGGCGGCACCTGGAGTATCAATCATCGCCAGTGGAGGACTGAAAGATGGTCTCGATATCGCCAAGAGCATTGCATTGGGTGCCACTCTCGGTGGAATGGCCGGTCAAATCCTCAAGGCAGTCTTCATATCGACTGAAAAAGCCATCGAGCTTATGAAATTGACAAGACTGCAGATGCAAATCGCAATGTTTGCCGCTGGAATAGGGAGCATTCAGGACCTAGGATCAGGATCGCTTGAGGAATTATGAGTTTGAATGAATTATCTTCGATCATGCTTCCTTTAGTGGAAACCGAATTACATCGCCAGGTTAACATCCTTGATGAACGACATACGGTTTCTTTTTATGACATGCTGGCTTACCATATGGGTTGGAATGGCGAAGGTGCCGGTCCAGACACTCAAGGGAAGCGTATCCGTTCGTTGCTCCTGCTATTAACTTGTGCCAGCTGCAATGGTGATTGGATGTTGGCTCTCCCTGCGTCAGCCGCCGTCGAACTTGTCCATAATTTTTCACTCGTTCATGATGACATCCAGGATAACTCCCCCAAGCGGCGAGGACGAGATGCGGTCTGGAAGAAATGGGGAATGCCCCAGGGGATCAATACCGGTGATGCACTTTTTGTTCTCTCCAACCTTGCAGTTTTAGATCTGGCTCGGTCCTTTCCTGCTGAAACAGTCATAAAATCAGCCAATATACTTCATACGGCGTGTCTTAACCTGACCCGCGGGCAATATCTTGACATTTCATATGAACGGCTGGAGGAAGTGACCATTGAAGAATACTGGATGATGGTTAGCGATAAGACAGCCGCGCTGCTTTCCGCTTGCTGTTCTCTCGGAGCCATATTAAGTGAAACCAACGTGGAAACCCAGGATGCTTATCGCAATTTTGGCCATTACCTTGGTCTCGCTTTCCAGGTCCAGGATGATTTTCTCGGGATTTGGGGGGACTCTGCATTAACAGGAAAATCAGCAGAATCAGACCTTTTATCAGGAAAGAAATCTCTTCCTGTCCTTTTTGGTCTCGAAAAGCGAGGCTCATTTGCGGAACGCTGGAAAAAAGGACCTTTAAACCCGGATGAGGTCTCGGGTATGGCTGAGCAGTTGTCTACAGAAGGAGGACGCCTTTATACCATGGAGGCCTCTGACCAGATGACGGACCTGGCTCTTCAATCCCTCCGTTTAGCTGACCCCAAGAACGAGGCAGGCGAAGCCCTGTTCGAATTGACCAATAGATTACTTAGCCGGGATGCATGATTCCCCCATTTCCCAGAATGGTATACCGAATTCTGGTATAATTTTTTCACCTTGCGGGTGTAGTTCAGTGGTAGAACGCTTGCTTCCCAAGCAAGATATCGTGGGTTCGAGTCCCATCACCCGCTTTATAAAACCATCCTTATCGATGGTTTTATTTTAATAATTAGCGATATCGATTGGGTTTTTACCGGACCATCTAATTCTTATCCCATCATACGGCCCATTTCGATAATTTTCTTGACCGCGTCATCAGGAAGAACGACAGGGTTGATTCCCAACACCTTGCATGTCAATATCATTTGAGCAGTTGTCTCTACAGCATCAGACAAGTCAGCTGCTCTTCGCAGGCTGGTGCTTGCCACCACCAACCCATGGTTTTGCATGAGGACTGCGAAACCTTTTATTCCCAGAGCTTTTGCAACTTCCTTGCCCAATTCATTTGTTCCAGGCATGATGAACGGAATTACTGGTACATCTCCCATGAATGCTGCTTCCGTGGAAATAGGTAGGAAGTGTGTTCCGGTCATCGCCATCACTGTTGCCTGGGGTGCATGCGTGTGGATTATTGCATTTATCTCGGGCCGCACCTTGAAAATCTCGCAATGAACCCACCTTTCACTGGAAGCTGAATAATCCGAATTTCCGATCATCCGGCCCTCTAGATCGATTCGCACCATCATACCTGGGTTAAGATCACCTTTATATATGCCGCCTGGTGTAATCCATATTTCATCAGGTTTATCTTCGCAACGGGCACTAATATTCCCCCCTGTGGCGGTTATAAGCCCTTTGGCAAATAACTCGTTTAAAACGACCAAGATCTGGTTACGTATATCATCACCCTTAATAACTTTTAGATTAGTAGTCATAGAATTATCCAAAACCTTCTCTGAATCCGAGAAGAAATTTGAGACTCAAACAAAACACGCAGCCCCCTATTGGCATGATTTCCTGGACTTATGAGCTACATTTCGTTTTTGTTTATTACCTGTTATTGTGGTTTTTCCTTCGGTCCCTTGAATTCGAATAACAATCAGTGCTCTGCCAGCACCTTCGAATAAAGAGAGATTTCGATCATTGAAATATCTTTACGAAATTTCAAATTATTTCCGAATGAAATTCGAAATAAAGAACCACAGGTTTGCAGGTCGTTCTGCCAGGCGTCGCATGAAGTACGGATACCAATGGGTCCCATAGGGGACGTAAATTCGTACAGGGTACCCCTCTTTGACATATTTCTCCTGTAAATCTCGACGTATACCGAAAAGCATCTGAAACTCAATTGCTTGTTTTGGCAGGGAGATCTTGTTGGCATAATTCTTGGCAAAATCAAGACGTTTTGGATCATGGGAACCGATGGCAGGAATTGGTGGGACAAGCCCATCTGCACTAAGCATGGGTGAACCAGCTGCCTTGGCAGCATCGATTATGATGCGGGTAAGCAAATCGAAATTTGCGTCCACATCCGCCTTGCCTGGGAAGGCCAATTCGGGAGGTTCCTTGTAAGCTCCTTTAACTATGCGAAAGCAAGCGCCTTCAGTGATTAATTCTCGGGTGTCTTTTTCTGTTCGATATAAATATGATTGAATCACCACACCTGTTTTCCGCAGCCCACTTTCCCTCATCCTCCTGTAAACGCCAATTGTCTTCTCCGTGAATGGTGTATCCTCCATGTCAATCCGGATGAAATTGTTAAATTCTTTTGCCTTAATAAGAATTCGTTCCAGGTTTTTTGAACATAGGTTTTCTTCCAACGTAAGGCCGATCTGCGTTAACTTTATGGATACATTCGCTCGGATGCTGCTCTTGTGTATCATCTCAAGTAAATTAATTATGTCATCGGTGGCTTTAATTGCTTCATCGCGCGTCGACGTACTTTCACCCAAATGATCAAGGGTTGCATTCATCCCGTTCGCATTTAGTTGCCGAACGGTGACAATTGCGTCTTCGATGGTATTCCCAGCAACAAACCGTGCTGCTGCCCGCCAGGCAAATTTCCAGCTAACCACCATCCGTTGCGCCCACACAGCTTTCGATAGATAAATAAAAAAAGAACGTAACATGGTAGCCTCACCCTTGCCAAATTTCAGATTCACAAGTGATTGTAGCACAACTGCTTTAAGTGAATATGATATACTTTTTACTCATTTGGTATGATTAAAATCATTTATATCCATTAATTTTTGGAGATATTGTGAGATTACGTGGTTCTTCTTTTTACATGCGTGGAGTCTCCCTTTTTTTTATACTGCTGGCTGCAGTTGTTACCATCATCCAGGTCGTCCAATACAGCCTATCGAGATACAATTATCCTCCAACCATGACTATTGGTAATGTCCCCGTCGGCGGATTGGACCCACAATCTGCTGCACAGCGGCTATTACAGGTATATGCACTTCCGGTGGAAATACACTATGGACCGGCGGTTTTTGATCTTGACCCCGGCTTGATTGGCTATCAATTGAATATTGACAGCATGCTTGCTGCTGCAGACCTCCAACGAACAGGCGCTTCTTTTTGGGGAGGATTCTGGGATTTTTTGTGGAATCGCCGGTCTGCAACCCCTCCGATACCTCTTGTTTCCTCGTATTCTGAAATTCGCCTGCGTGAATACTTGCATGACGAGATTTCATCCCGATATGACCAACCCCCCGCTCCAGCACAACCAATCCCCGGAACAGCGAATTTCACCCCTGGGACCCCTGGTCAAACAATGGATATCGATCGTGCAGTCGCCTTGATTGAGAGTGCATTAAAATCTCCAGATCACCGTACTGTCATTTTGACCTCCCTGAACATTGGACCATCAAGACCCTCTATAGATTCTCTGGAAACCCTCCTCAAACAACTATTGGATATCAGCAATTTTGATGGTTTGGTGGACATCTATGTTCTTGACCTCCAGACCCAGGAAACTGTACACTTTGCATCTCAGGGCGGTCAGAACATTTCGGTCAATCCGGATATTGCCTTTTCAGGTGCTAGCACAATAAAGATACCGATCATGGTATCTGTGTTTCGCTATTTTAACAGCCGGATAACTCCTGAAACTGACGCCCTCCTGACGGAGATGTTCCAATCTCTAACAGGAAACGGAGCAGCAGATTCCTTAATGTCCTCGATTGACGCTGGTCGAGGGCCACTAATCGTAACAGACACTCTGCAAAAACTTGGCATGGACAACACCTTCATCGCCATGTACTTTGCACCCGGTTCCATCGCCTTGAACCATTTCAACACCCTTTCAAATAGTCGTACAGATATTAGTACTAATCCAGACACATTCAATCAGACAACCCCTTCAGAAATGGGGATTTTGCTCGAGGATATATATTTATGTGCCCAAACGGGAGGTGGTTCTTTAGTGGCCGCTTTCCCGGGTCAGATTAACCAGGAAGCTTGTCAGCAGATGATTCAATACTTGGTGAAAGATAAGTTCGGTGCATTAATACAAGGAGGTGTACCGGAAGGTACCATCGTTGCCCATAAACATGGGTTTACTTTAAACGACTTCAGTGATGCTGGTCTCATATATTCTCCTGGAGGGAATTATATCTTGACCATTTACCTCTACCATCCAGTGCAGGCTATCTGGGATATTGTTTCTCCATTATTTGCAGAAATTTCACGGGCTGTATACAACTTTTTCAATCTCCCCTCAAAATAAAGTGATTTCCCTTTCCCCTTACCAATACAATCAGTTTATAATCAACCTATGAGTCAGGTTTTGAACTTGTACCGACTTCAACAAACCGATACCAATGTTGACCGGATTCAAAGTCGATTGCAAGCCATTCAAAATAAATTGGATTCCGATATAGAACTAAAATCAGCCGCTGAAAAAGTTGATGCCTTAAAAGAGTTGTATAACTCAACTGACAAGACCCTTAAACAATCAGAGCTTGACGCACAAAATCAACGAATTAAAATCGAACAGATCGAGACAAGCCTTTACAGCAGCAAAGGTCATAGCCCCAAGGAATTATTGGATCTCCAGAATGATGTGGCTGCATTGAAACGACATCTTCTTGTTTTGGAGGATCTTCAACTGGAAGCCATGCTGGAAACTGAAACCTCGCTGGATGCATATAACTCCGCTCAAAAAGATTTACTGAAAACTCAAGAAAGATCAAGTGAACAAAACAACATCTTACAAGAAGAACAAACTGCATTGCGAAAAGAAATGGAAAAATATTTGTTTGAACGTGCTGCTATTGCAAGCCAAATTTCATCAGACATGCTTCGCTTATTCGAGGAATTACGCTTGCAGCGGCGTGGAATTGCAGTCGCGATAATCTCCGAAAACTCATGTTCTGCATGTGGATCTTCATTATCTCCTGCGCAAATGCAATCATCACGATCTTCAGGTCAAGTTGCCATGTGCCCATCCTGCGGTCGTATTCTTTACGGAAGTTAGGTTCCTGCTTAGGTGCTTATGTTTTCCTGGTTTTACCGTATTGATACACTTTCGTTTTGGTTGGGGATCCTCCTTGCATCTCTTATTTGGTGGATACTTTCTTTGCTTAGACCTGCGGTACGGCAGGTGCGTTCTTCAATTCTTGCCAAGCGGGCGGAAAATAAGGATAAAGCAACCTCCAATATTAATTATGAAGAACGGTACAGAGCGAGCGTATTACATAAAGTTCAAGGCTTGCATCTGGCAGCCTCCCTTTTCCCGTTGGATGAAATCGTCCTGCCTCCAAGCCTACTGGCACCCCCGCCTCGCGTTGAGCCAAATGCAGGAGTCATTAGTGAGGATATCATCGACGCTGCCATCCCTTATCTCCCAGCCTGGCCGGAATTGGCTACCATCTACCAGGCATCCACTTTAACCCTTGGGCAGGCCTTGTCTGGCAACTCCGATATTATCCTTACAGGTCAACCCGGGACGGGTAAAACAGTAACGCTTGCATATCTGGCATCCAAGCTGGCGCGTCGTATCCCAGAACCTGGATTGCCTCCAGACATGGTTCCTGTTTACATCCATATCGCGGACATTGATTTGCCCGTTAAAAAAGAAAAACCTTTAAATCTGATCGTTGAACTTATATCTGAGAATACCCCACCCCATGACCGGTCTCGTCTGCCAGAATTTTTCCTGAACTGCTTTTCTGCAGATCGCATCATCCTGCTAATCGACGGTACGGATGAGCTGACACCGGATGGAATGAAAAACGTGGTTGAATTTATCAAATTAATCAAGCGGGCATATCCAAAGACGCGCATAATTACTACAGCCTCAATAGATTACCTTGATGGGTTGGTGGCCCTTAATTTTGTAGCATTTACCCTCGCTGCATGGAATGCCAAGCAGCGCGCTGCGTTTGTGGAAAAATGGGGAAATTTATGGATACGCAAAATTTCCCTGGAAACCTGGGCTAAAAATAGCGCTCAAGTGGATCCGTTATTGATCAATAATTGGCTAAACTCCCAGAGCAGCACCCTTACACCATTTGAATTAACCCTAAAAACCTGGGGTGCATACGCCGGAGATATTTTAGGTCCTCACCCTCTTGATGCGATTGAATCCCATTTACTCCGCCTTTCAAGCGATAATCTCCCGCGAGAATCAATGGAGATTCTTGCATTGCAAACCACCGTAAGTGGGAATTCAATCTTCGATCATCATATTGCTCGAGAATGGTTAAATTCTTACGAGCTTGCTGAAAAAGAAAATCATTCTGAAGATGAAGATGTCTCTTCCCCCAAACCACCCAATAAAACCCAGCTGCCGTCCTTTGGGTTGATCCTCAAATTGGTTGAAAATGGACTTCTCTCGCAGCATCGGAATAACCGGTTGCGTTTCATGCATCCAATTATTTGCGGTTACCTGGCAGGAAAGGCACTGGCGGCCAACAACCCCGTATTATTACATGACCAGCCCTCATGGATGGGGAAATCCATGGGATTTCATTTCTTTGCTGCATTTGGGGATGCAGCTCCGCTCGTGAATGACTTGCTCGCCATTAATGATTCTCCGTTATCCCGGAATCTACTTGGCATCGCTCGCTGGTTACGCGACGCTCCCTACCAGGTAACTTGGCGGGGTCAAGTTCAAGCAAAATTGGTCGTGCTTTTGAAACAAACTGGTCAACCTCTTGGATTACGTGGACAGGCTCTCAGTGCTTTAATCCAAACCGGTGATCCAAGTATTTCAATACTGTTTAGACAATTGATTGAAGATCGTGATCCTGAAACGCAACAACTTGCTGCTCTTGGCTGCGGAGTTCAGAGAGATACAAAATCCATTGAATTACTTTCATCATTAATGAGTAACAAATCCCCCAATACACGCCGAGCTGCCTGCCTGGCGCTGGTAAATATTGGGACGACCGAAGCAATGGATATGGTTGGCTCAGCACTTTTGCATGGTGATGAAAATATTAGACGCACCGCAGCCGAGGCATTGGCCAATCACCCCGGTGAGGGACACGCAATGCTAAAGGAGGGTGCGGGGATGAAAGACGATCTGCTGGTCAGACGTTCTGCGGCATATGGATTAGGACGTATTAAAGCACTCTGGGCTGAAGAATTGCTCGCTCATTTTGAAACGGATGATGATCAATGGGCTGTTCGAACCGCTGCAGCGGAAGTAAACGAAAATCGAAGGAAGCCTGACCCGCATATTCCTCAAAGACTTCCTCCTCCAACAGAGTCCCCCTGGATAATTGCCTTTGCAGGAAAACAAGGGGTAGGTGTGTCTCCGGAGAAGATACCCGTGGACTTATTATTATTAGCGCTCAAATCAGGGACAGAAGAAGAACGCCTGGCATCACTTCCATATTTGCGCCTGGTACCCGCCGAAGGAGTATTTGGTGCACTTTATCAAGCCATGTATGGGGGGGACTCCGCACTTAGGGAAGCTGCCTTCCTGATATTTGCGGAAATGGCTGCCCGAGGCTACAATGTTCCTGAGCCAGTTCAATTTGGGGTGGGTCTTTGATGCATGATTTTCGCAGCCCCCATATCTCATTGAGCCAAAGGTATGGATAAACCGTTCATCCAACATACCATCGCCATCCTTGGTGGGACAGGAAAAGAGGGGAAAGGTCTGGCTTACAGATGGGCAAAAGCGGGGTATCATATATTAATCGGTTCCCGTTCTCCCGAAAAAGCTCAAAAAGCAGCCCAAGACCTTACCTCTATGTTGGGCGGTAGCGCTGACATAATAGGTACAACCAATCTGCTAGCCTCCCAACGTGCGACCATTGTCGTACTAACTGTTCCATATTCAGCCCAACATGAAACACTGGAATCGTGTAAGGATGCATTGAAGAGCAAAATTCTAATAAATGTAGTCGTCCCCCTCGTCCAATCTAAAGAAACCAAAGTTCAAATGCCACCTGAGGGCAGTGCTGCTCAAGCAGCCCATCAGTTACTGGGACCGGATGTTCAAGTGACATCTGCTTTCCAGAATATATCTTATGATCATCTTCTTAATGATGGACCGATTGAATGCGAAGTGTTAGTTACAGGGACCAGCAGGGAAGCGCGGTTGGAAACCCTTAAACTTGTATCTATGGCAGGGCTGGTTGGCTGGGATGCCGGTCCATTGGCGAATTCAGCAGTTGTGGAAGGCTTAACCAGTATATTAATTGGAATTAACAAGCTATATAAAAATACCAATGTCGGAATTCGAATCACGGGAATCCAACATCCTGCTAAGGAAATATGACATTAACTTTCACTCCCCTCCCGCGAATCCCAATTATTTCCGAAGGCGACAATATTGCGGAAAAACTTCTTGTTTCACTTCAATCCGTGCGGATCTCTCTTGAAGATGGCGATATTCTGGTAATAACTCAAAAGATCGTCAGCAAGGCGGAAGGACGGTTGGTGAATTTAGGGGAGATAACTCCCTCAAAAGAAGCCGTCGACTTGGCAAACCGGAGCGGAAAAGACCCTCGCCTTGTCGAGTTGATTTTAAAGGAAAGTAATGAAATCCTCCGTATCCGCCAGGGAACTATTATCGTCGAACATCGTCTGGGTTTTGTTTGCGCAAATGCAGGAATAGATCATTCCAACGTTCAAGGCAAAGATGGAAATCCAGAAGACTGGGTTCTGCTCCTGCCGGAAAATCCAGATCATTCTGCCCTCGAAATCCGCCGCAAGATCAAGGTCGCTTCTGGAAATCGCATCGGGGTGATGATAATCGACTCCCATGGACGCGCCTGGCGTTTGGGTACAATAGGGACCGCGATCGGCATTTCAGGTATTCCCGGAATTGTTGACGAACGCGGGTGGCAGGATTTGTTTGGTTATCGATTGAAGATCACTTTTGTTGCGGCTGCCGATGAACTGGCTGCAGCTGCATCTCTTGTTATGGGTGAGGCTGCTGAAGGGATCCCAGCCGTCCATGTGCGTGGGTTTCCCTATCCATTACGCGAAAGTTCAATAAAAGAATTAATCCGCCCAAAAGAGACCGATCTATTCCGATAAAATATATTTACCTGGATCTTGTTAAAGGTATCTGTCCAAGTGATGGTAAGATGTAGCAGATATGCCCCTCATGAATAAATTCGAATCCGCAGTCTTTTCCTGCATAATTAGCGTTTGAAACTGTCATGAACCCATAATTAAAGGAAAACAAATGAAGCTTATTCCAAAATCGCATCTTGATCTGCTGACAAACGAGAAAAAAGCGTTTCTCTATCTGGCAACTCAAATGCCAGATGGATCGCCTCAGCTAACACCTATATGGTTCAATACAACCGGGAAATATATTCTCATTAATTCAGCCCTGGGTCGCATTAAAGATAAAAATATGCGCTCTCGCCCAAGAGTAGCGCTGTGCATACAAGATCCATCAAACCCATATCGTTACCTGCAACTGCGAGGAAAAGTAATATCCATCACCACTGAAGGCGCAGATGAACATATCGATCAATTGGCATTTAAGTATAGGGGGGTGCCCAAATATCCTTTCCGCCAGGAAGGCGAGCAGCGGGTGATGTACAAAATCCAAATTGATAAAGTCGATGCTCACGGATGAAAATTGTCGCACTCGCAGGGGGTGTGGGTGGCGCGAAACTGGTTGATGGACTGGCTCAAATCCTCCCATTTGAAGACCTGACCGTCATAGTCAATACCGGTGATGATTTCGAGCATATTGGTTTATATATTTCTCCGGACTTGGATACGGTCTGCTACACTCTGGCAGGTATTGTAAACCCGGAAACCGGTTGGGGGCGTCTTGATGACACTTTCCATGTTCTTGAGAACCTAAAACAATTGAATGTACCGGATTGGTTCCGGTTGGGCGATCGGGATCTGGCAACCCATATTGAACGCTCCCGTCGACTGCGGGAAGGACAGCCCTTGAGCCAGATCACGCGTGAATTCTGCGAGGCTTGGGGCGTAAGGTACCGAATATTTCCCATGAGTGATCAACCAGTGCGTACATTGGTTGATACCTCTGAATTCGGAGAACTTACGTTTCAGGAATATTTCGTTCATTTGAAATGTGCACCGAAAGTAAAAGGATTCCGTTTTAGTGGGATCGCCGCAGCATTACCAGCCCCAGGCGTCATCGAAGCGATTTCTCACGCAGACGCCATACTCCTATGTCCTTCAAATCCATGGGTCAGCATAGATCCGATTTTAGCACTTACAGGTATCCGGTCTGCCATATCTGCGAAAATAATAATTGCAGTCTCACCAATTTTGGCTGGACGGGCGGTAAAAGGACCAGCCGCGAAAATGTATACTGAGCTGGGAATCAACCCTTCTGCGCTGGCGGTCGCACAGCATTATGATAATCTATTATCCGGGTTTGTTCTTGATAATATGGATATCAGTCAATCAAACGAAATTCGTATTAAAACCTTGGTGACAGATATTCTAATGATAAACAAGGACGGGAGGCGACGTTTAGCGCAGGATATGTTAAACTTTATACATAAATTATGACTATCTGGGCGATTGTCCCTGTTAAACCATTACGGCGCGGAAAATCGCGACTGGCTGGTATGCTTTCAGAAGATCAACGTACCCGACTCAACCGGTACCTCCTTGAGCATGTGCTAAATACTCTTATGGAAATATCAGAGATTGAGCACACATTGGTTGTAAGCCGAGACCCCGCAGCACTCGCGCTGACCCGCGACATGGGCGGACGAACTGTTTTAGAGGATGGAGCACCCCAATTTAACACTGCCATTAAGCGAGCTACAATTATTGCCAAATCTCAAGGGGCACACGCCGTGCTCGTGTTGCCTGCCGATCTTCCCCTCATCAAACCTACCGATATTAAGAGCTTGCTCAGGCATGGAAAAAAACCTCCCGTGGTTGTCATTTCCCCCGATAGACGACTGGATGGCACGAATGCATTATTTATTGATCCGGCAGGGTTGATTGAATATGGATATGGGACTGGGTCATTTTATTTTCATAGCGAGCGCGCAACGCATTCCGGAGCCAGGCTTGAAATTGTTGAAAATGCCAACTTTGCACTTGATCTAGACCTTCCCGAGGATTTGGAAGCCTTGGGTGGTCTGAAAACTCTCGGATTGGAATGATATTTCCAATCACATGTCCACTGGTTTTATCGATTAACCAAAACTTCTGTTACCCCAGTTAATAATTAATATTTTCGTTATCATTGAGGCATTGAAATGATATGTTCCGGAGTATTTGATTCATCAAATTTATTAAGAGGCATTCCATGGAAACAGATAAATTTAACACATTTTATATGACCCGGGAGCAATTAATAGTTGAATTGCAGCGCTGTGAGTATTGCGAGGAAAAGCCCTGCAGGGAAGCCTGCCCGGCACATTGTTCTCCCGCTGATTTTATTATGGCTGCCCGCGTCGGTAATTCGTCAGACATTCGCCGTGCAGCTGCTGAAATAATGCGAGCCAATCCTTTGGGTGGGGTTTGTGGGATGGTCTGTCCCAATACATTTTGCATGGCAGCCTGCACGCGCGTTAAATTCGATGGACCAATTAACATTCCACGCATCCAGGCGACTCTGATTAATATGGCCAAAGACTTGGGAGGTATCCCGAAATTCTCCAAAATAAAACCGAATGGGAAAAAGGTTGGCGTTGTCGGCGGTGGACCCGCAGGTTTGGGTGCCGCAGCCTCCCTATCTCAAATGGGCTATTTGGTTGAAATATTCGATTCATCTGAGCAATTAGGAGGTATGGCAAACCTTATTCCCGACCACCGTTTGGAAAAGCAAGTTTTGGATACAGATATTCAATTCATTCTGTCGCTGGGTAATATTAAAACGAAAACTGGAATTAATATTGAAGACCCAAAATTGTTATTAACCAAGAATTTTGATGCGGTGTGTATCACGACTGGCTTGTGGAAACCAATTGAACTTGGCATTGAAAATGAAGATTTGGCAACCAAAATGATTGAACTGTTAGCCAGTCTTTCTGATTTTCATTTCGATGGACGCGTTGCCATAATTGGTGGTGGATCTACTGCTGTCGATTGCGCCATTACTGCTCGAAAAGCTGGTGCCAGGCATGTGGAATTATTCATGCTTGAGAAATATTCTGAAATGCCGCTTACACCAAATGAACGGACTGAATTGGTGGAGTATGACATTGAAATTAATTGCCGTACCAGGATTACCAAGATTCTCAGCGAGGGAAAAAATATTACCGGTTTAGAGACTATCAAGGTTGAGCTCCCTGATGGTAAAACGTTTAACCCGGGCGCGGTTAGGGATATCCCTGGAACTTTGAGTATCCGTACGGATTTCAGAAATGTCATCATTTCCATTGGTATGCGTTCGTCCATCCCTTATGAACAAATCGAGGGGCTATTTTATGCAGGGGATTTGCGCACAGGACCCAGCACCATTGTCCAAGCGGTTGCCTCCGGGAAGAATGCTGCGCTGGAGATCGATTCCTTTCTCAAAAAATCGAAGAAACCTGATATTAAAAATCCCAGCAAATCTATATACCTTCTACCAGGATACGATCGAATCCCAATTTCACTTTCAACAAGTTTTTTTGACAGGAGCATCATTTCCCCATATCTCATTTCCGCTTCCCCATCGACGGATGGGTATGAGCAGATGACCAAAGCCTACGAATCCGGATGGGCTGGCGGGGTAATGAAAACGGCTTTTGACAATGTTCCGATACACATCCCGGGCGAGTATATGTTTATGTTCAACCCGCTGACATTTGGTAACTCTGACAATGTTTCTGGTCATTCCCTCGACCGGGTTTGCCGGGAAATTGAAAAACTTGTCAAGGTTTGGCCCGACCGATTGACCATGGCTTCCACTGGCGGTCCTGTTACAGGTCACGATGAGAGTGACTCAGCCGGTTGGCAATCGAATACTAAAAAACTTGAAAATGCCGGTGCAATGGGAATTGAGTATTCGCTGTCCTGCCCGCAGGGAGGCGACGGGACCGAAGGCTCCATCGTTTCTCAGAATGCAGCATTAACAGCCCGAATAATTGACTGGATCATGGCTGTCGGTGACCCTGATATCCCCAAGTTATTTAAACTTTCTGCTGCAGTAACTTCCATCATCCCAATCATCAGAGCCATCCGAAAGGTTCTTGAAAAGTACCCAAATAAGAAGGCAGGAATCACCCTGGCTAACTCCTTTCCCACCCTTGCATTTCGCTTTTCGAAGGATAAACTGTGGGATGAGGGGGTAATTGTCGGGATGAGCGGTGAAGGTGTAACACCCATTTCGTATCTCACGTTGGCACAAGCCGTCCCCGAGGGAATCGAAATTTCGGGTAACGGAGGTCCAATGAACTATAAAGCAGCGATGAACTTTCTTGCGCTGGGTGTAAAGACCGTACAGTTTTGCACAATAGTCATGAAACAAGGCTATGGCATAATTCGCGATCTCGAATCCGGAACATCTTTTCACATGCAAGAACGCGGTATTCGGTCAATGAAAGAATTAATCGGACTCGCCCAACCACATCCAATCACGGATTTCATGGAATTGACTTCCCTAAAGAAAATTTCACAAGCCAACCAATCCTTATGCGTATCATGTGGAAATTGTGCCAGATGTCCGTACCTCGCTATCGATTTGGATGCCCAAGGTCTTCCGTTAACAGATCCAGGCCGTTGCATCGGATGTTCAATTTGTGCTCAAAAATGTTTTACTGGCGCGATTTTTATGCGCACTCGAACCATTGAAGAACTAACTGCTTTGAAAGAAAATTAGGGTAGGAGGCGAAAAAATGGCGATTCGTTTTGAAAATGGTATTGTCGTAACTTTGGGTGCCAATAACCATATTCATTGGAATGCTACCGTTGTTACTGAGGGTGAATTGGTAACCGCAATTGGTAATTCATTCGCTATGCAGCGTCGTTTTCCGGATGCAGAATCGGTCGATTGCACCGGGAAAATCATTCTCCCCGGTTTTATATGCACGCATCACCATTTTTATTCGACTTTTGCGAGGGGAATGTATATTCCCGGAGAACCTGCCTCAAACTTCGTTGAGATACTCGAACGGCTTTGGTGGAAGGTAGACCGGGCATTACAAGAAGAAGATATCCTGGTTTCAGCTCAAATACCGCTTGTTGACTGCATCCGTAACGGGACAACAACGGTGATCGACCACCACGCCTCCCCATCCATGCGGGAGGGATCCCTTGACTTGATCGAGAAAGCTGTTCGTCAGGCGGGCATTCGTGCGTCAATATGTTATGAAGTCTCCGACCGCAACATTCAGGGAGCCGGCGTCGAAGAAAATGAACGGTTTATCAAAAAAGTGGGAAAGGGCGACGGTCAAATCGTCTCCATGATGGGATTACATGCTTCGTTCACCTTGTCCAACTCGACCATCGAACAATGCGTTGAAATCGCCAGGGGAGCAGGTGTTGGTTGCCATATTCACGTGGCAGAGGATGTTGCTGATCGAACAGACTCTTTAACCAAATACCATCTGCCGACCATCAAACGACTTGAAAAATTGGGTGTTACCGGAGAAAAGTCACTTTTCATCCACTGTGTACATATTGACGATGACGAGATGGATATTTTAACTGCCACCGATACCCCAGTGGTTCACAATCCCGAGTCGAACATGAATAATGCTGTCGGGGTTACCCCCCTCTTAAAACTACTGAAAAAAGGAGTGCTCGTGGGTCTGGGAACTGATGGCATGGGATCGGATATGCTGGCTCAGATGAGGTGTGCATACCTTTTGCATAGACTTGCTAATCATGATCCAAGGGTGGCATTCCAAGAGGCGCCTCAATTGCTCCTAAATAATAACTCCCTTATCGCAGAGAGGCAGTTTGGTCTGGAATTGGGCGAGATTGCTGAAAACCACCCCGCTGACCTCGCCATTATCGATTATCACCCCCCAACTCCTCTCGATGAGACCAATTTTCTTGGGCATCTGATCTTCGGGTTGGTGGATGCCACGGTTGATACTACCGTATGTCGGGGAAAAATACTTATGCAAGGAAAGAAAATAATGGTTCTGGATGAAGAGGAGGTTGCCGCTCACTCCCGTGAAATTGCCCCCCGGATGTGGAAGCGCTTGCAAGAATTATAGGGTCCCTTTGATCGGAATACTGATCGCAACACCATTTTCGAGTTAATATTATCATTATTTATTGGTAAAAGGAGTTGAATTTTATGGAACGCATGGCTCTTTACCTCCAGGATTCTCACGACTTGAGAGAGGGGCTTGATTTTGTCCGCTACGCTGAAAAGAAAGGCTTTGAATGTGTTTGGCAAGCTGAATCCCGTCTGGTACGGGATGCCATTGTTCCGATGGCTGCCTATGCGGCAGTAACCGATCATATTAAGGTGGGTTCTGCAGTCATCAACAATTGGACCCGGAATATTGGGCTCTTGGCCTCCACGTTTCTCACCCTGGATGACCTGGCTCCAGATCGCATACAATGTGGCATCGGAGCCTGGTGGGAGCCACTGGCTAAAAACGTCGGTATCGAACGTAGGAAACCGCTCACGGCGATGCGCGAAACAGTAACGGTTTTAAAACGCCTCCTAAATATGGAACGTGTTTCCTTCGACGGAGAATTCATTCACGTTAATGATATTGAACTCGACGTTGTATATGGCCGCAGGGAACCCCGCAAAATCCCAATTCTAATTGGTGCAACCGGCGACCAAATGCTGGAATTAACCGGTGAAATTGCTGATGGTGTAATATTAAATTATTGTGTCCCTCCGGCCCACAATGATCTGGCTCTCACCCTATTAGAAAAAGGTGCGAAGAAATCGGGACGAAATCTTGAATTTTTAGAGCGACCGCAACTCATTGTATGCTCTGTGGACACTGATCACGATGTGGCAATTGACATGAGTAAAATGTTGTTAGCGCAATATCTTGGTCAACAGCCACACATCGCCCAAAGTAGTGGAGTATCCCAGGAATTAGTAGCCGAGATCAAAGCGATCTTGAGTTGGCCGGCAACCAAAGAGCAGATCCACAAGGCAAAACACCTTGTCCCTGATGACCTGGTTCTGAGGATTACGGCTTCCGGTACTCCAGAAGAAGCGCGCACCAAAGTGCAAGAGTATGTCGCGCACGGAACAACATGTCCAATTCTGTACCCGGCCGGTGGGGATATTAAATTGCTTATTGATACATTCGCTCCTGAGACCTGAAATTCACGGGTTATAATTAGCAATCAGCGAGCCTTCGACGAATGATACGGGCTCCCAATCTCGGATTGATAAATCCATACCTAAACTATTTATTATCAAATAGGACATTCCTATGAAAACTGATCCCAATTCAATGGATGGAAACGGTCCCGCAGCTCAATTACGTTCGGAATTCGAGCGTCAGAATGCCATTTTTGATCTTCAATTGCCGATTGTCCAGCGTTTCCTTGAAGCCCAGGCACGCCAAATTGCTGAGGCATATTCTGCCCGTGCAGTGAGTGTCAGGTTTACACTTCCTGACCGCGTAATTGCGGAAAAAGGGAAGGATCCATTAGCGGTCCCCAAAAATGAACGCGATCAAAGGGTCGGTGGTGTTATTAACAAATTCACCAATCGAGATGTTCATGTCACCTTGCGTCAACGCCTGACTGAACTGGAACAATCCAGCGATCAATCCATCACCATTGCGGCAGGTTTGATCCGCTTTTCTGCTGCAAATCATATGGTCCACAATATGTTGCCTTCCGGGAGAATTGTCAAGTACGATAAGAAAGATGAAAATGATATTCCATCCATCCCTGCAGGCGCTGTGAATGAGCCCGAATCTGCAATAACCGCGTCGTCGGATGCAATTGTAGAGGAAGGGAATGTTGAAGTTGGCCGCGGTAGTTTCCAGGTACCTTATGTAGCATCAGCGAGGCGTTTTTACTTGCCGCAATGGGTTGCATTTGGCGACAAGGGTGAAATTTTAGTAAATTCCTCCAAAGAAGCTGAAGCACACATCTCATCGATGCAGCATTTCCTGAACGTTCTTTTTGCTGCCCGGTCGCTTGCCCCCTATATCATTGCTGATGATGAATTTGAACTGAAGCGATATGGAATGCTGGGGCAATTGGTGAATCAAGGTCGGGCAATGGCCAACCACCTTACCCGCCAAATTATTGAGCAGATCAAACAGCGTGCTGCTGAACAATCACTTAATCGTGGGTTGAGTTTGAGCCTGCCATACTTTGATGATCAAGATCTTCGAATTGAAATGTATAACTTCGTTGTTATTCCTGCCGGGAGGATCATGTTCGTCCCGGCATTTGTAGTACGTGCAGCTCTTGAAGAACAAGCCAAGGTTGCTCAAGATACGCGCTTTAGCCATTCAACCAGGAAACACTTGGTTGATGAAATCCAGGCGCTTGGTTCTGCTTTTGAATCAGCAGAGCAATAAACAGAAATCATTATTGTTGGGAAAAATGTCACTATCTATAAGCATACCGCTGATAATTATTGAAAAACTCGCCTGCAAATTACATCATAAAGATAGGACGCTCTTGAGACGAAATGCAGTAGATTGTCTCTTGTTTTTTTGCATATGAGCTCAGCCCCCATCCACAATCTTCGAACACAAGAAGTGTTTCAATCCTTGGAAACTTCCACCCAGGGTCTTTCCACTTCTGAAGCTGAATCGCGCCAGTCTTTATATGGTGAAAATGTTATTTCAGAACAGCCGCGCAAACCAAAATGGCAAAGGTTAATTATTCAAGCCAGGCACCCCTTCATCCTTCTCATGCTCCTTGCAATACTTATCAGCATCTGGCAAAAGGACTGGACCCTGGCATTGGTAATCTTCCTCCTGACAGTGGCGAGCAGTATATTTTCTTACTGGCGCGAACATCGAGCGGAACAAGCGATTGACAAGCTTCGGCACCTTCTTCCTGTTTATGCACATGTCTCTCGCAATAATTCTGAAGTGCATATTCCTGCAAAAGATATTGTTCCAGGGGACGTACTCATCCTTGCAGAGGGCGATAATATTGCAGCTGACGCCCGTGTCGTCGAGGAATATGGATTGAGGGTAAATAATGCATCCCTTACAGGTGAGTCTGTTGCTGCACGCAAAACATCAGAAGCTTCAATTCAATCGAATATTAGCGATTTGGAACGTCCAAATTTAATCTTTGCAGGTACTTCAGTAGCCTCCGGAACAGGCAAGGCAATCGTTTATGCAACCGGCATGCTAACCCAGTTTGGGCGAATAGCTCACTTGACTCAGACTGTTCACGAAGAACCATCCAGGTTTCAAAAAGAATTGGAACGTTTGGGAATTATATTCACCTGGGTGGCAGTGATCATTGGCGGAATCGTTTTGGCAATCGCAAAGTACGAACCAAATATCAGCAACCTATATGACAATCCACTTCTGCTTGCACTGGGAACGATTGTTGCACTAACTCCAGAGGGGCTGCCTGCAACCCTTACGCTATCCTTGGCAATGGCGGTACAAAGATTAGCCAGTCACGGTGTTTTGGCAAAACGAATGAATATCGTTGAAACTCTGGGTAATGTTTCGGTGATTTGCACGGATAAAAGTGGAACTCTGACTCAAAACCAAATGACCGTTCGTGAAGTTTGGGTCGCTCAAAAAAGATTGCAGGTCACCGGTGTGGGGTACGAACCTAAAGGTCAATTTATTCCTTCCCTAATAAACAATGCCATTGAAAAGGATTTGGTTTCACTCCTCGAAGCAGCCATGTTGTGCAATAACGCCCGGATCAATCCACCTTCCCCGGAACATGCCACCTGGACAAGCTTGGGAGATCAGACCGAAGCAGCGCTTAAAGTAGCTGCCCTGAAATATAATGTTAATGAAGAATTTCTCAGCAAACGGATCCCTCGGATCCACGAAATCCCGTTTGATGCCCGGCGGAAACGGATGACCACAATTCACCGTGACAATGACCGGGAAATTGCATATTCAAAAGGCGCTCCACGTGAGATTTTACAACTATGCTCACATTACCAAATTAATGGGGATATTCATCCGTTAGATGAACAGGTGCGTACCGATATCCTGTCAACCAATGATGATTATTCTCGTCGAGCATTGAGGGTGCTGGCGTTCGCTTCCCGGGAATTACCCTCCCGGTATGGTGCATATACAGCTGAAACAATCGAAAAAGGACTCACATTTCTCGGTCTTATGGCAATGATGGATCCGCCCCGTCCTGAGGTGGAACAAGCAATAAACACCTGTCGTCGGGCGGGTATTCGCATCGTTATGATAACCGGCGATTATGGTCTTACGGCTGAATCGATGGCACGCCGGGTTGGCATGATCACCTCGCCAAATCCGTTGATACTGACCGGAGCAGAACTTGATTCAATGAGTAATTTGGATTTGCAGCAATTATTAACCAAGGAAATAATCTTTGCCCGCATGGCGCCTGATCACAAGCTTCGCCTCGTTTCAGCATATCAAGATCGGGGGGATGTAGTAGCAGTGACCGGAGACGGTGTCAATGATGTACCAGCTTTACGGAAGGCCGACGTGGGAATTGCGATGGGTATTATTGGAACAGACGTTGCCAAAGAATCGGCAGATATTATTTTGACGAATGATAATTTCGCCTCGATTGTCGATGCGATCCAGGAAGGCCGGGCAATATATGACAATATTCGCAAGTTCATTACTTACATCTTTGCGAGCAATATTCCGGAAGTCTTGCCATTCCTGTTAACGGGGGCGATTGGCATTCCTCCCGCACTGACTGTCCGGCAGATTTTGGCAGTGGACATGGGCACCGATATACTTCCCGCCCTTGCATTGGGTAGTGAAAAACCAGAACCTGGAATAATGGATTACCCACCTCGCCCGGCTTCTCAGCTACTATTCGACCGAAGCTTGCTCACGCGCTCTTTCCTCTGGTTGGGATTAATCGAAGCTGCTTTGTGCTATCTTGGTTTTGTATCCACTTATCTATTCTCTGGTAATGTCAGTCTTCTAAACCTGCCTTTCCTTGGTGCCTTCAACTGGCCTCATCTTTTTGATATTACAGGGGATGTTAATGTTGTTGCCAGTACTGTTTTTCTTGCGGGAATGGTAACGGTACAAATAGGGAATGCTTTTGCCTGCCGAACCTCCACAGCACACATCACCCAGATGGGTTGGGGGAGTAACTTTACCCTCTTGCAGGGAACGGCATTATCGCTGGTTCTTATTGCCGGGTTGATCTATATCCCCCCTTTGGCAAGGGCATTTGACAACCAGGTATTCCCAGCCTTTTTTTGGCCGGTGCTTTTGCTATACGCTTTGATTTTATATATAATGGAGTGGTTCCGAAAAGGATTGATTCGAAGGACTGAACATAAAATCAAATCTGATCTTCCAATTCAATTAATAAGGAGGAAATGATTTATGAAAGTCATTGTCATGGGCTGTGGTCGCATTGGCTCCCAAGTGAGTCGCTTGCTCTCCGAGCAAGGTCACGAGGTCACTGTGATCGATCACGATTCGAACGCAGACGGTAGATTGGGACCAAATTTCAAAGGAACCATCATAAAAGGTGTTGGTTTTGACCGGAACATACTTTTACAGGCAGGGATCCAGAATGTGGATGCCTTCGTTGCTGCAAGCCAGTCTGATAACGCCAATATCGTTGCCGCACGAACAGCACGCAACATATTTCATGTCCCGCGCGTTGTGGCGCGATTGTATGATCCGCGTCGGGCGGAAATATATCAACGCCTTGGGTTAACCACAATTTCTTCAACCAATTGGGGGGCTGAACGAATATTTCAAGTTTTAACCCATGTAAACATCGATGTATGGAATACCTTTGGGAGCGGTGAAATTGCACTTGTTCATGTAGAATTACCCTCACCATTGTCTGGGCGGAATGTCATGCAGTTAAATGTTCCCGGGGAAACGATGGTTGTTTCGATCACGCGGGATGACCATGCTTTTATCCCTGCTCAAGGCACGGAATTCCGTGAGGGAGATTTGGTTCACCTCGTCGTACTTTCTTCGGCTATGAATCGCCTGGAGGCGTTACTGGGAATGGAAGAGAGGTAAATATGTTTGTCATAATTGTCGGCGGCGGAAACATCGGTTCACACCTGGCAAAAATGCTATTGGACGGAGGACATGCTGTTAAGGTGATCGAAGAGCGCCCTGCATTGCTGGAAAAGTTGCCCAAAGAGCTTCCAGAAAATGTTATTATCGCCGGTGATGGCAGCTCCCCCTTAACCCTGGAATTCGCAGGAATCCAAAAAGCCAATGTTCTTGCCGCAGTGACCGGATCCGACGAAACCAACCTGGTAGTTACATCGCTCGCCAGGTTTGAGTTTAACGTCCCCCGTGTCATTGCGCGGGTTAATAACCCTAAAAATGCCTGGCTTTTTACCCAGGAAATGGGTGTTGATGTGGCTCTTAACCAGGCTGATATTTTGGCCAGGTTGGTGGCAGAAGAAATGTCCCTCGGCGATATGATGACGCTCCTAAAATTGCGCAAAGGTGAATTTTCCTTGATCGAAGAAAAAGTTCACCCACTTTCTCCCAGTTCAAATAAAAGCGTGCGTGAAATAAATCTCCCAACCGATTCTGTCATCGTTGCATTAATCCGAAAAAACCAATTGCTCATCCCACATGGTGATACAATCTTACAACCGGCTGATGAGGTATTGGCTCTTGTTCATGCCTCCCAACTTAAGCAATTTGCTGCTTTGCTTGGACCCATAGAACCAGTTCTGCGCGAAGAAAAACCAAAGTGATTGTGATGATTATAATAAAAACTACATATAAATTAATATTGCATAATTAATCTAATGCATTGGTTATGCGCAAGAGATAAAAAATTAAAATATTACCGAACCTACTCAATTTCCCTTTCAACCTGGTTTCAAAAAGGAACCAGGTTGTTGTATATTAACCACTCCGGCTCCCAACATCTATTTGTCTGACCAATCCCCCACATCGACTCTAGAATGGGTATAATAATAAGTTGGATTAGTTGGTGCAAAATCGATGATTACTTCCTATCAAAGACCTAAATCCCTCAAACAAGCCATGAAAATTTTGGCTGTTCAAGATTCCCGACCACTTGGTGGGGGCACCTTTTTATCCCATCTACGGGAAGAAACCTTCTCTGTCGTAGATTTGCAATCACTTGGATTAAATAAACTCACGGTAAAGGGAAATAGTCTTGAAGTTGGAGCGACTTGTTCGTTGCAAACAATGATCGAAAGTCCGGTAACCCCAGATGCCTTGGTGACTGCTCTACGATTGGAAGCTCCGCTTAACATACGGAACATGGCAACAGTTGCAGGTTCCCTGGTGACGTGTGATGGTCGTTCACCCATGTCGGCTGTCTTTTTGGCGCTGGACGCAAAAATTTATATTCTGGATACCAGGAATGTAATTCAGGAAACCCTGCTTTCTGATTTTATTTTATCACCTCGAGAATTTCTTCATGGACAACTCATTCTAATAATTGAAATTCCTGTAAATGTCAAAATTGCCTTTGAATATGTAGCGCGCACACCAATGGATAAGCCTATTGTTTCTACCACCATTGCCCAGTGGCCTTCTGGACGAACGCGGGTTGTAATTGGTGGCTGGGGGAATACCCCCACTCTTGCCATGGATGGCAATGATGCCTCTGGAATAGCCTTCGCCATCGAAAACGCGGCACGCGATGCGAATGACGAATGGGCAAGCGCAAATTATCGGAGTAGTATATCCGTAATTCTTGCGACCAGATGCCTTGCCCAATTGGCTGAAAAATGAAAAATCTTCCTCTCGACACCATCCTCCATGGCAGTTGTCTCGAGGTATTAAGCCAACTCCCGGAAAAATCAATAGATATGGTTTTTGCGGATCCACCATACAACCTCCAGCTCTCCCGGGAACTTAGGCGCCCCAACCACACTCGCGTTTCTGGAGTAAATGATGATTGGGATAAATTCACAAGTTTTGAAGAGTATGACAATTTCACCTCCTGTTGGCTCTCTTCCTGCCGTCGAATATTGAAGGATGAAGGAACTTTGTGGGTGATTGGGACCTATCACAATATTTTTCGCGTTGGAGCGATTTTGCAGGATCTCGGATATTGGATACTAAACGATGTTGTATGGCTAAAGACCAATCCAATGCCTAATTTCCGCGGGGTCCGGTTCACAAATGCTCACGAAACCTTGATTTGGGCCCAGAAAATTAAAGGAAAGAAGTACACCTTTAATCATAACGCCATGAAATCGCTTAATGGTGATCTTCAAATGCGATCAGACTGGTCCATCCCCCTCTGCACTGGCAGGGAACGACTTCGCTCCGATGGTTCTAAAGCTCACTCGACTCAGAAACCAGAAAGTCTTCTTTACCGAATAATTCTTTCATCTTCCAATTATGGAGACGTGGTGCTGGATCCCTTTTTTGGATCAGGAACTACCGGTGCTGTGGCTAGAAAATTGGGTCGGCACTTCATCGGTATTGAACTTGAAGAATCCTATATTAAGGTTGCAAGTGATCGAATTGCAGCCGTGGAACCGGCAAACACACCTTCCCTGACCCTGCAAGAACCTCGCCAGCGAATACGTATCCCTTTTGGTACTCTCTTGGAAACCGGCTTGCTCCAGCCAGGACAAAAACTATTTCCGGCAAATAATAAATCGTTGTCTGCAACGGTTCTTTCAAATGGAAAACTGCAAATGGGTAATTTACTCGGTACTATCCACTCGCTGGCTAAAACCCTCTCCGAGGATAAACCTATCAATGGTTGGGGGTTTTGGCTATACGCTGTTGATGAAAATAAATATCCCATTGACAATTTGAGGCAAATCCTTCAAACCGAAAAGGAATCCCATTTTGAAACAAACCCGAATCAATCGAAAGATTAACTGGTTCGCTTTCGGGCTTATCGGCCTGGTATTGATCGCGGTTGGCGCATACTTCTGGGTCGCTGACCTGATGGATTCAGCCCAGGCTTACAGGTCTCCCATCGCTAAATCTGCACCAGTGCCGGGACAGATGTTGGGGGTCCCAATCACCCGTCGAATGGTGATTGTATTAATCGACGCCTTGCGTTTCGATACTTCTGCTAATTCAACCGTTATGCCATTCCTGAACGAATTGCGGGATAAAGGCGCCTCGGCAATCATTCACAGCCGCCCCCCTTCATTTTCCGCTCCTGGATGGACAACTCTTTTAACTGGCGCATGGCCAGACATTAACGATAGTCAACCTTTTAACCCACCAGACGAATCCAGTGCCCGCCCCTTTTCCCAGGATGACATTTTTTCAGCAGCTCATCGCAGCCATCTTAAAACCGCTGTTTCAGGATATTCATGGTTTCAGGGGATGCTCTCCAACAGCAAACTGGAAACAGGATTTTTTACTCCAGGCGAGGATAATAATGCGGATATCAAAGTGGTATCTGCTGCTTTACCATGGTTGAGCGAAGATTACCGATTAATCCTTATTCACCTGGACCAGGTGGATTTCGCCGGGCACCACGAAGGTGGTCCCCGCAGCCCCAACTGGGATGCAGCCGCGACGCGTGCCGACGATATGTTGAGACAAATTTCATCCAGGCTGGATCTTTCGCAGGATACGCTTTTAGTGGTTTCTGACCACGGTCAAATAGATCGCGGCGGTCATGGAGGACCAGAACCGATAACTCTTATCGAACCATTTGTCCTGGCGGGAGCCGGGGTCATTCCTGGCAATTATGGCGATGTTGACATGGTGGATATTGCCCCAACTATTTCCGCTCTTCTTGGGACCACCATTCCCGCCAGTAACCAGGGTAATGTCTTGGTAAAAATTCTCACCCTTTCTGCCGATCAAAATGCGTCAGTTCAGGCAGCACTAAATGCCCAACAGAATCAGTTATTTTCACTCTATACCAAGGCGATTGGGGTAAAAGCCAATATCGGAATTGGTGAAAGTGTGCTTGCCACACAGACCGCAATGGATCTAGCTCGTCAGACCCGTTTGGGAAACGAAAGAATTTGGCGGAATGTGCTGGCAACATTTCTGGCGGTTCTTCCAGGTTATATACTTTTCCAACGCAAGGAAAGAAAAGCGCTTTGGTTATTGAGTGGTGCGCTTATATATATACTACTTTTCAATTTACGTTATGCAGTAATTGATGGTCGCACATATTCGCTCGCATCGGTTGAAAGCGCTACCTGGTTGATCATATACAGTTCAACAACTGCAGCAGTAGCAGCATTCCTTGGTTGGTTTTTTCCCATGCTGGGGCTGCATGCATTCAAAAGCGGTGCTCGAAAAGCGGCGGATACAGCGCTTGGATATGTGTGGATTACAATTTATCTCCTTGCAATTCCCATTCTAATAAATTTTGCAATCAACGGTCTGTTGGTTACCTGGACACTTCCCGAGTTCTATTCTTTGTTCATTGGTTTGCTCTCCCTTATTCAGGTTCTAATTGTCGCTGCGCTTGGAATTGTTTTGGTTGGGATTTCAGCTGGAGTTGGATGGCTTTATAAAAGGTAGACTTGTCCCCGACAGTTCCTACAATAATACTCATATCTGGTTCGGAAAACCCTCATGCAAATAGAATTAACCATCAACTCAATTCGGCATACAGTTGAAACCAACCCCTCCGAAACATTATTCACCACTCTGCGTAATCTTGGCTTTTTTGGCATCAAATTCGGAGATGAACACGGTTTAAGCGGGTCAGACACAGTTATTTTGGATGGCAACCCCATTAATTCCGGGTCAATGCTGACTGCCCAGGCTGAAGGGCACAATATCGTAACCATAGAAGGACTGGGGGAACTCCCCGATCAAGGATGGAAGAAAACGGGTGGCCTGCATCCGTTACAAATCGCATTTATAGAAACTGGTGCAATCCAGTGCGGATACTGCACTCCAGCCCAAATATTGGCAGCCAAAGCCTTATTGGATAAAAACCCCCGTCCAACAGAACTCGAAATCCGTGAAGCGATTTCTGGTGTCCTATGCCGTTGTACTGGTTATGTTAAACCAGTGCAAGCAATTCAACGTGCAGCAGCAATTCTGCGCGGTGAGAAAGTGGGACCATTTGAAAAAACAATGGTGGTTTCCGTAAACGGTACCGAATCTTTCCAACGGGTCGGAAAACCTGATCGAAAAGTTGATGCAGTTAAACTTGCTCAGGGAAAACCAGCCTTTACTGCAGACATGGATATGCAAAACCTCTTGCATGCCAAGGTTCTTCATTCTCCGCTTGCACATGCTCGAATTATAAAGATCGATACCCATAAAGCAATGGCTCTGCCCGGAGTCGCTGCGGTACTGACCTGGCAGGACATCCCACGGGTTGTTTTTTCAAGTGCCGGGCAATCGGATCCCATCCCTGGCCCATTGGACATGTTCTCATTGGACAATAAAGTTCGCTTCATAGGTGACAGGGTGGCCTTCATCGCGGCTGAAACATCAGATATTGCCGAGCAAGCGCTCAAATTAATCGACGTGGAATATGAACCCCTGCCGGTTATTCTCGATCCAACATATTCCATGAACCCTGATGCAGTATGTATTCACGATGAACCTGAGTATATTAATTTTGCCAATTCCAACCAGGGGAAGAACCTCGCGGCAGAAATCAGGATTGACATCGGCGATGTTGACCGTGGTTTCAGCGAAGCGGATGACATCATAGAAGCTGATTATTCGGTACCCAAAGTTCAACAGGCTCATATAGAGCCGCATGTGACGATAACTTACTGGGATGCTGATGACCGCTTGGTAATCCGTACCAGCACTCAAGTCCCATTCCATGTTCGGCGGATACTGGCACCTGTATTGGGGCTGCCTGTTAAACGAATCAGGGTTATCAAACCACGGATTGGCGGGGGTTTTGGTGGTAAACAAGAGGTTCTAATCGAGGATGTTGCCGCGCACCTCACCATCGCCACAAAACGACCGGTTATCTTTGAATACAGCCGCGAAGAAGAATTCATCGCCTCACGATCCCGTCACCCAATGCGGGTTCACATGAAGACAGGGGTAAAGACGGATGGGACGATCACCGCAAATGAAATGAGGATTTTGTCAGATACCGGCGCATATGGTTGCCATGCCCTTACTGTCACAGGGAATACCGGCCAAAAATCAATGGCCTTATATGTCGGAGACGGGAAATATCGAAAATCTCCAAATATCCGTTTTTATGCTGACGTGGTCTATACTAATACGCCACCAGCAGGAGCATTCCGCGGTTATGGGGTGCCTCAGGGATTCTGGCCGTTGGAACGACATATGGAGAAGATTGCCTTGAAATTAGGATTGGATCCCCTGGAATTCCGCCTTAAAAACTCGATACACTCGGGTGAATTCCATCCATTCAGCACAGCATGGAACGAAGGACGTGAACCGCATCCAGAAGTGGTACAAACAGTTGGTCTGGAACAATGTGTTCGTCAAGGTCAGGCTGCAATTAGGTGGGATGACAAACACGGCAACGAAAAATGGCGTACGGGAAATGATCCATCCTCCCCGACTCGCAGAGGTATTGGAGTTGCCTTCGTCATGCAGGGCACAGCCATTCCATACCTGGATATGGGTGCAGCATCCATTAAAATGAATGAGGACGGTTCGTTCAACCTGTTGGTCGGGGCGACAGACCTGGGAACCGGCTCTGACACCGTGCTGGCACAGATGGCTGCTGAAGTCCTCGGGGTCCCAACTGAAGAAATATTGGTGTACTCATCCGACACCGATTTCACACCCTTTGACAAGGGTGCGTATGCATCCTCGACAACTTATATTTCCGGAACGGCAGTAACACGTGCCGCCCAAATGGCAGCCGAGCGTATAAAACTTCGTGCGTCAATTTTATTCAATGTTGGAGCAGATAATTCTTCTCTAAAAACAAAGATTGTCCCAAATGATATTCATCTGCGGGATAAATCCGCTTTTTCCCCCGATGGTCGCTCCGTGTCTTTGGCTGAAATCGCACTGGACTCCCTGCACCATGCGAATCAAGAACAAATCATGGGAGTGGCTTCGTATTTTTCTCCATCCTCCCCTCCTCCATTTGCTGCCCAATTCGCGGAGGTTACAGTCGATAAGGACACCGGGGTCATTACCGTTGATAACCTCATAATGGCTGTGGACGGAGGGGTCATCGTCAACCCACTGACTGCCTCCGGTCAAATAGAGGGAGGCATGGCGCAGGCACTCGGCTATGCGATATGCGAGGAAATGGTTTATGATCACCTGGGTC
>DBFP01000034.1 GCA_002294405.1 Anaerolineales bacterium UBA877
AGGGCCGCCCCCTCGATCATCACGAAGCTAAAAAACACCCAGGTGGGCTTCACTGCCTCCCAGCTCAGGGATAGCACTCCGACAACCCAGACAAAAAAGACTGACAACCATAATCCCGAATATCCCTTTGGCAGCCTGATTGCCTGGTTGATCACGATCGCCAGGATGCAAATGAACATAAAGAACCCGATCAAACCGGTTTCAGCAAGAACCGATAAATAAGTATTGTGTGCCAAAGTGCCGATGGTTGCACTTAATGTGCCGCTGCCATTCCCGAGAAATGGATGCCGGTTAAATACTGCAATAGTTTCCCTCCAAATGTTGACCCGCCCGCCAATATCCGAAGTGCTGATCGAAGTAAAAGTGGTGCCCAATCGATCTTTAATTTCTGAAGGGAGCAGAGTTTGAATGACAACCAATGAGATTACCAGGAGTATCAAAATAAAAACAAACCGTGATATGTCAAGCTTTTTGGGCCACAGGATATAAACCAATGCCGGGATTATGGCAAACAGGGATGTGCGCGCCGCGGTGAGTAAAATTGAAAAAATGGATAAAGGAATATAGGCAATATTAATAAATTTCAGCAGGCGGTTCTTCCTAATATCCGCTTGTTGATATAAATGCCACGCCAGCGGAATTCCCAAAACCAGAATGAGGGAGAGATCAACCGCATTCACCCCCGTTGCGGAATACCTGACCTGGTAATTGACAGCATTGGTACCATTAAGATAATTGTATATTGAACTGGCAATACTGCCGTATGCACCGAGAACATAAGCCTGAAGACCGGCTTCCAGGTCCCCGGGTTTTCTTAACACCTCCCAAAGGATTAACAACAGCAGAAAGATCTGCAGGTAAGTTTTCATGCGGATATTTGTTTCGCTGATCTCCCTGGACCATATGATACTGGCGATACTCCATATAAAAAAAAGCANNGTGATGCTGTTTTCCCAGGGTAGGTTAAAAACCAGAAACAGGGTAAGCCAAAAAGTAATTTTCCTCACGGTTATGACCCCAACATTAATTTAATATACTGCTCTTCCACGCATTCATGTTCAAACACCTTCCAGCTGTCACGGGGGGGGCGACTGAACTTTGAGGACAAAGCATTTTTGATCGCTGCAGCAAGGGCGGAAGGATCATCAACAGGAACCAACTGTCCATATTTCCCATCCGCAAGGATCTCGCGCGGTCCACTGGGACAGTCCGTGGAAACGATGGGGGTGCCCAGGGACATGGCTTCCACCAAAACGGTCGGTAATCCCTCCCACCTTGAAGAAAGAATGAACGCTGCAGCATGAGCCATGTACGGATATGGATTGGGAACGAAGCCCAACAAGCAGGCATCCTGTTCCAACCCAAGTTCGTTAATCAACCCTTGAAGAGCATGACGCTGTTCCCCCTCCCCCAAAATAAATAGCCTCACCGGCATGTTCTTCCTGACCAGGGCAAAAGCCCGGATCAAAACGTCGAAGGCTTTTTGAATAGCCAATCGACCGACAGCCAACAACACCGGAGGTTCGCCTGCCTGGAACCAGGGATGCTCAATCGGCGAGGATGATTTTTCAAACAGCTCCGGGGTCACGATCGGATTGTAGATGACCTGGATTTTATCAAGCGGGAGGTTAATTTGCTTTGACAGATCGACTGCAACGCCTTTTGAAACCGCAACAATTCCGTCTGCTGAAGGGTAAAACCACCTGGCCAACATGGGGTATGCACGCCAGCGCCTATCCGCCACCCCTTTCGTCACAGAAGATAGAGTATTATGTTCAGCAACGATGACCCGCAGGGGAATGCCAGCCAGGCGCCGGGCCCAGAGGGCAACAATATTAGCATGCAAGATTGAAAGCAGGGCTTGCGGTCGTTCCCGGCGGAGATAACGCACCAATGCAAGCAGGCTGCTCAATACCCGGGAGGCATGCAAATCAATCAGGCGGACAGAATCTGGCACCTGGGATAAAAAGGGACCTTCCGCCCGTGCCAATACCAAATCCACTGAATAACCGTGGGCAGTAATCCCCTTGGCCAAATTGAGCATGATCCGTTCGGCTCCACCGTCGTACAAGCCGGGCAGAAAAAAAGCCAACCGTCCGTTCACATTCATCCTATTTGTCATTGGTGGGAAAAATCAGCCAGGAGACGATCTGCAATTTCCGATGCTTTCAGTTCACAGGTATCGAACCGCTGAATCCGAAGACCTGGAGAAATGGCCTCCAACCTGCCAACCACGAGATCATAGTCCCTGCGAAATTGAGCGAAGAATTCAAAAACCCTTGAATCGGGTTCGTTCTTGACAATATGCTCATGGTCACGGGTCCGGATCCGTTCCATCAAAATGGTGTCCGGTGCATCCAGCCAGACTAGCAAATCCAGGGTAGTCGCCCAGCGGAAATATATTTCCCGCCAGAGTTTTTCAGCTTGCTTGCTTTTAAGAAATTCCGGGCCGGACTGTCGCAATTCAGCCAATAAATATATCGGTCCTTGGTCCAGGACTATAACCTTTGCTGTTTTTTTCATTACCTTCTTTAAAATAAAGGGCCAAGCATTTAGAACCACCATCCAAGCAAATTCGCGTTCAGTCAGCCTTCGGCTGGTGCGGTTGTACAAGCGTAGCAGGGTCGGAACCAGGAGAAGTCCATACCAAACAAAAAATGGAGCGTCCTTGATTTTCCTGACCTCGGGAAATCTAACATAAACGATTTTATCTGGATTAGTCTTTAAGACCTCACAGAGGGTGGTTTTTCCAGCACCTGCAAGGCCAATGATTTCCATGATATGAGGTCTATTATTTGTGGGAGCATCCACCCTGGAAGAGTTATCTATAGATTGGACCATATCAACGCCATCAGATCTGACAGAACTTCAGTTTTTCCCTGCCCGGCATCAATCACACGTACAGGAGTCTTACTCCAGTCCACTTTCCACATTTCCTCGGCACGAGGGCGGACTGTCTCTGGCGATTCATCCGTTTTCCGCTGAACCGAAATCTCAGGGGCGAGACGCAGAACGATCAACAAATCCGGCTGGGAAATTTGTTCGTAATATCGACTTTCAATTCGTGCCAGGGCAGAGATCAGTTTACCGGGTGTATTATCCCAGGTAACCCTCTCGACCTGGGGACCATCCATGAATTTCACTTCCGGCAGGGGGAAGCGATCACAAACGACTAAACAACCATTCGTTGCCCGGCGCCTGGCTTTATCATAAGTCAGGAGTCGATCCCTGGCGGT
>DBFP01000030.1 GCA_002294405.1 Anaerolineales bacterium UBA877
GGTGTATTTCACCGGCGCGAAGATGAGGAGCGGGTGGATTTTTTCTTCCACGTGAGGGCGTGGATGGGAGAACCATTCAATGCTGAACCCGAAAAATGCGATCAACTCCTGTGGGCGGATCCCAATACCCTTCCAAAGAACACGATTCCCTATATTTGCATGGCTATTGACAATTATCGGCGGGGAAAACTTTATGAAGAATTTGGTTGGGGTACAAATTAGTACCCAAACAAAAATCCCGGTATTCCCCGAAAACTTGCATAATAATTGGGATGTGCGATATACCAAGACTTGATTATTTTGTTACGGCTGCAGTGTCGGGGGAAAATAGATGTAGAGGACTTGTCCAAGGTTCTCATCCCAGCGCCCAAAATGGACTCGATCAGCCATCTCGGCTGCTGCAGCCAGAGGCACCAGGTGTTCTGCGGATCCCTGCCCGGGATAAGCATAAGATCGTATCTGCATCCAGTTATCAGGTTGGGTATTGGCCGGATTATCCGGAAATTCCAATCCTGCAGATGGCAGCAGTGACTGTACATATGCGCGGTCCGGATTTAAACGCACCCAAAGTCCTGCTTCAAAGCGGAAACCTTGGAAGGCCTGGTGAATGTGTGGCTTATCCTGTGCCACCTGGATATGGTCCTCCTGGGCAAAGACCAACATCACCTTCAAATTGGGCATCGTTAACCGCAGATCAACATAACGATTCGTGCTTTGCCGGATCGACCATTCCCTGGCCGCTTCCTCGGGGGTCGCCAAATCCTCGGGCCAGGTGGATGGGGTTAGCGCACCCGTATCCAGCAAAGCCTGGGTCAGCGCCGCGGAGTAATACCGTTTTCCAAACATTACCGGTGCTTTCCAGCTCATGATATAGTCGTCTGCTGTGGCAGTCTTGTTTCCATCCAGGTCGAGGTAGGCAATTCCAACCGCCCCAGTATGTTGATCCTTGTATGCCGCGTCCCAAAGAATGTTGGGATAGGTCAGATTGATTGACGATGAACTGTAACTTGTGGGGTAGTTGTAAAAGGGGTTAAAGATCGGATTACCGGAATCATCCATGTAACCAGCTTCCAGGCAAGAAAGCGTATCCAACGTGGGGTTTTCACGTCCCAAAAAATATTGCACACCGGGCAGCACATCCCCATAAAGCCTGAGGACGTTCACAACTGNNAAGGTTCCGCTGCTCAGGGCTCCAGTTTGGGTATCTTTTGTCCCGGGCCAAAGGTAGCTGATCTGTATAAGGCCGAGAGAGGTAACGTCCGGATCGGTCTGGAACCCTCCTGTTGTGCTGAAAATTGGAGTGGCAATCACAACTACGCCGGCACCCTCAGGGAAACGCACAGCCTTGGGCGTGGCAATCCTTACAGCTATATCCCCAACTTCCTCGGAATTAATATAAGCCACTTGGGTTTGACCACTGATCTTGGTATCCCTACAGTCGATAGCGCAGGACGTGGAGGTCTCATTATTGTCACAGGTGCCATTCCCGCACGTGGTACCCGGTATCAGTGTGGACGACGCTGGATTGACCTGGGAACAACCGGAAAAGCTTGCCCAGATCATTAATAGGGCAAAAATAACTGCAGCCGTGGGTGGAACTTTTTTTGGTTTCATTTTCACTTCCGGGGTTTATTTTAGCACGAGGCTGAATCCCGTTGGAAGTTATTTTGTGAATCTCACCTTATTCTGATACCTGAGAAGGTTTATTGCCAGCTTTCCTTCCATAAATTACGGGTTTTCCCTCCCGGCAAGATAAATCTCATTCTGAACCCCTTACGAGGGTTGCGCGGTGGAATAAAACACGGTAATATTGTGTTGCTATGCTTTTCTTTACCCTGATTCTTATAATGCGAGGCATTACATTTTTGGCAATGCCTGACAGGTGGACCTTACCTGCCAGGTTTTTTTATTGTCATTTTTACCTTGTCGGATAGGAGAAAGAATGCAGACTCCCTGGGAATATCGATACGCGAATCGAACTCAGCGAATGGGCAGTTCGGTTATCCGTGAATTACTAAAATTAACAGAACAACCAGATATCATCTCTTTTGGGGGAGGTTTGCCAGCCCCCGAGGTTTTCCCGATCGAACAATTCAAGAACGCCTGCAACTATGTTCTGGAGAAAGAGGGTCCCCAATCACTGCAGTATAGCACCACGGAAGGGTATATTCCTTTGCGGGAGATGATCGCCCGTCACACCAGCCGCTATTCGGTTACGATCTCAGCTGATAATATCCTGATCACCTCCGGATCGCAGCAGGCCTTGGATTTTCTCGGACGAGTCTTTATAAACCAGGGGGATCACATTGTGGTTGAGTCACCCACATATCTTGGTGCCCTGCAAGCCTGGAACGCTTATGGAGCCCAATACATTTCTGTTCCTTCAGACGAAAACGGTATGGTCACTTCCGAACTTGAAAAAGCGTTGCGAATAGGCCCGAAATTCATCTATGTCCTCCCAAATTTCAAGAATCCGGGTGGCACGACCTTAAGTTTGGAACGCCGCAAGCAGTTGGTTGAACTTGCTGACCAGTACGGGGTTCCGATTGTTGAAGACGATCCCTATGGTCAGTTGCGGTTTGAAGGCGATCACTTACCATCGCTGGTTTCTCTGGACAGCCAGTATCGCGGGGATGACGGAAGTTATACCGGGAATGTCATTTACCTGAGCACATTTTCCAAGCTGCTGGCACCGGGGATCCGTCTGGCATGGGTCGTGGCACCTGAACAGGTAATCCGTAAATTGGTCCAATCCAAACAAGCGGCAGACTTGAATACCGCAGCCTTCAACCAGATGGTGGCATTTCAAGTGGCAAAAGGTGGTTTTTTAGACGAACACGTAAAATTCATCATCAAAGTATATAAAGAACGCCGGGATGTCATGCTGGAAACCATGGAAGAACTTTTCCCTCCTGGAGTCCGTTGGACAAAACCGCAGGGTGGGATGTTCCTGTGGGGCGTCCTTCCAGAATGGATGGATGCCGCCGATGTACTAAAATCTGCCATCGCACGCAAGGTTGCCTTTGTTCCAGGTGAGTCGTTCCACCCGAATGGCGGTGGGAAAAATACCATGCGCATCAATTTCTCTTATTCCAATCCGGATAAAATTCGGGAAGGCGTAGCCCGGTTGGGCATCCTTCTGAAAGAACTGGTCTCAGAACATAAGTGACATAAACCTCCTGCAAACCGAAAGGTGCAGGAGGTCTTTTGTATTTCCCTCAAATTCCTAATTTAATACCAGGGAAGGCCTCCCTTAATCAATCTCGTAGGTCTATTGATATTGGCATGATTGTCCCCCTAACATATATCTACCCGGAAAGAAATGCGGGGGTCTCCCTCCGACATGGATATATATTCTCTGGGTGGAGATTAACCTCCAATTTCACTCATTACACGATTCATTGGGATTTCCATATTTGCGAGACCATGTCCCCAGGGTTTGTTCCAAATGGTTTCCAATACAAGGTTCCGCAAGTCTTCGAGTGAGGCACCTGACCGCAAAGGTGTCAGCAAATCTACCTCATACTCCCTGAGGAGGCACATTTTCAAGATCCCATCCGGGGTCAACCGGGCACGGGTACACTCCGAACAGAAAGGTGCGCTGACAGATGCTATGAATCCGATGTCACCTTGTGCACCCGGTAAACGAAAAATGCGTGCCTCGCCGTCCAAATCACCTTCATTTTCAGGCATCAGGGGACCAAGAACCTCCTCGATGCGTGTCTGCATTTCAACAGCAGTGACCATCTGCCCGACCTGGAAGTCTGTGGCGCCATCAAAAGGCATCATCTCTATAAAGCGCATCCTCCAGGGATGGTCGCGGGTCAAGCCCGCCAGGTCAACAATATCGTCTTCGTTGTAGCCTCGCACCACCACTGCGTTCAGCTTGATCGGAATCAATCTGGCTTTTTCAGCTGCAAGAATGCCCTGCCACACCTTCTCGATGTCACCGCCGCGTGTCAATCGGTTGAACTTCTCTGGATTGAGCGTGTCAATGCTGACATTTACCCGTTCCAGGCCAGCCTCGGCTAACGGCTTGGCAAGTGTCGAGAGGAGAACTCCATTGGTTGTCATTGAAACAGACTTTATGCCAGGCGTGTTTGTGATCCCGCGCACGATATCAACAATATGGGCCCGCATGGTTGGTTCACCCCCTGTCAGGCGAACCTTTTCGAACCCCAATCCTGCGAACAGGCGTGCGAATAACAAAACCTCATCATCCTGCATCATCTCAGCAGTGGGTCGGAAAGACATCTCCTCAGGCATGCAATAGATACAACGCAGGTTGCAATGGTCAGTGAGACTAATTCTTAAATAATGGATTTTACGTCCAAAACGGTCAAAAGCCATTCTTCCTCGTGAAAATGGATTGTGGGTGGACAGATTATACCTGTTTCCGAAATTTCTACCAATTGACGGGCAGTGTCAGGCGTGCTATTATCGATTGGATTTATTTATTATTATTTATTCGAGAGGAGTTATTGAAATGAGCTCTGATTTTTTTATTCGCATTATTGGAATGGCCATTTTTTCCATACTAGGGGTATACGTGGGGGACGGTCTGTCGAGATACAGTCCCGATCAGCAGCTTTTCTTCACCATCACTTTTACCCTGGTTGGAGCCCTGTTTGGACTGATATTAACTCCATATATCACCACCCGCCCAATCCGGGCCTTACGCTCCATGCTGGGTCGGATCGCCGCTGAGACATTGTTCTCCAGCCTGATCGGTCTGGCACTCGGGTTGATCACCGCCGCACTGCTGGCATTCCCGCTTTCACTGCTGCCCACCCCCCTTGGGAAAATCATGCCCCTGGTGGGTGTACTCTTTTTCAGCTATTTCGGTGTTGCTGTTTTTACCACCCGCCAGGCAGATATTGCCAATATCCTCGGTGGGTTGACTTCCCGCCGGGAGGAAAGCACCAGCACCGGCGGATCTCCAACTAACAGGACCATCCTTTTAGATACCAGTGTAATCATTGATGGGCGGGTCGCAGATATTGCCAAGACCGGATTCCTTCCTGGCACCCTGCTTATCCCACGCTTTGTTTTAAATGAACTCCAGTATATCGCTGACTCCCCTGACAGCCTTAGGCGTCAGCGGGGACGGCGCGGCATGGAAGTGCTGGCTGAATTACAAAAAGCCTCGGCAGTGGTCGTTCGCATCAGTGATGTTGACGTGGAAGGGGTTCGCGAAGTTGACGACAAGCTGGTTATCCTCGCCCGGCAAATGAAATGCCCCATCCTGACCAATGACTTCAACCTGAACCGTATTGCCGAACTCCAGGGGGTGCTCATCCTGAACATTAATGAATTGGCAAATGCGGTCAAGTCAGTCGTCCTTCCCGGAGAGCTGATGTCAGTCAATGTCATCCAGGAAGGCAAGGAAATTAACCAGGGCGTTGGATATATGGAAGATGGCACCATGGTAGTGGTGGAAAATGGGAACAAATATTTAAATAAGGAAATTACTGTCACGGTAACCAAAGTCCTGCAGACTGCCGCTGGGCGGATGATCTTCGCCCGACCTGAAGGAAAAGAATAGTTATTCATCATTATTCTGACTAAGCGCGGTCTCCACCCTTTTTTCGCTGATCTAAATAATTCAGGTTCCCCCTCAGACTCCACACCATACCTTTGATTTATAATTACCCAAGGTTATTCCAGGGAAGGTTCGCATGCTGCGCGTTTACAACACTCTCTCTCGAAAAAAAGAGGAATTTCAGACTCTTGAACCGGGTTTGGTCAGGATGTATGTCTGTGGTCCAACAGTCTATTCTGACGCGCACATTGGACATGCGATGTCAGCGATTGTCTTTGATATTGCACGTCGCTACCTGGAATACCGGGGGTACAAGGTCCGTTTCGTGATGAACTTTACGGACGTCGATGATAAGATCATCAACCGGGCAAATAAACTTGGAACGGATCCACAATCCCTGGCAGAATCGTATATTTCCGCCTTTAGGAAACATCTTGAAGATCTGAATATAATGCCTGCCACGGTAAACCCGCGCGCCACCCAAACGATGGACAAAATCCAGTCAATGATCCAAGGTTTGATAGTCAAGGAGTTTGCCTACCCTGCCAGGAACGGAGATGTCTATTTCCGGGTCACCCGTGACCCCGGCTATGGGAAATTATCCGGACGTAAGATCGAAGATATGCAAGCCGGTTCCAGGATAGAAATTGAAGATGAAAAAGAACACCCCATGGATTTTGCCCTCTGGAAAGCAGCCAAACCCGGCGAACCCGCTTGGGAGAGTCCTTGGGGCAAGGGTCGTCCTGGCTGGCACATCGAGTGTTCGGCGATGAACCTGGAAATCCTGGGGGAACAAATAGACATCCATGGCGGCGGTAATGACCTGGTCTTCCCGCATCATGAAAACGAGGTGGCCCAGACTGAGAGTTACACCGGGAAATTCTTTGCCAGGTATTGGATGCACAATGGAATGTTACAGTTGCAGGGCGAGAAGATGTCCAAATCGATCGGTAATATGGTGACGATTGATGAGTTCCTTTCTCACCATGAAGCAGATGCATTGCGGATGATGATCCTAAACGGCTCATATCGCGCCCCTCTTTCATATTCAGATGACATTGTAGACGCTGCAGAACGCGGCCTCGACCGGATGAGATCCGCGCTTAAACCTTCCACCTTGGGTGCCTCCGGCGCTTCCAGCGAAATAAAAGCCGCGTTGGAAAAACAAATGGAGGCCACTCAGCAGGTCTTTGTTGAGGCCATGGACGATGACTTTAATTCTTCGGGGGGACTGGCAGCCTTATTCGAACTGGTGCGTGTCATCAACACATCTCGGGATGATGGCGCAACGGATGCCGAACTTAAAACGGCACAGGATACCCTGCAAAAACTGTCCGGTGTTTTTGGATTGCGGTTGACTGAAAAGAAAAGGCCCGGCAGTCAGGCTGACAAATTCATCTCCCTGCTGGTTGAAATCAGGTCGGAAATGCGCAAGCAGGGGAATTGGGTCATGTCGGACCTTATTCGCGACCGCCTCAAGGAGTTGGAGGTGGTCGTGGAGGACAGCAAGGGAATAACAACTTGGCACTGGTAACGGGTAGGGAAAAGTCTTACGATGACCCTCGACAGATCATGAATAAACTTTCGGGATATTCTCGGAAGTTTTTTCTTCCTGTCTCCTTTTCACGCCTATCCATGTCCATTCCGAGATTCGTCAACAGCGTCCTCTCCCCGATCAATTCGACGAATTGAATAAGATTTGCGGTTCAATCTATAAGAAAGTGTCTAAGAATAATCGTATGCCTGTAAGTGACGATTTTTCCTCTTCTGAATTCGATGCCTGGGCTGACACTTATGACCAGTCGATTAGCTCTGATCGGTTCCCCTTTACTGGTTACGAAAGGCTTATGGATAAAGTTGTGACAATGGCGAAAGTTAAGCCGGGTATGTCTGTCCTGGATCTGGGATCTGGAACAGGTAATCTTGCCTTCCGTTTTTTTCAATTGGAATGTAATTTGTTCTGTTGCGACTTTTCTTTTCCCATGCTTCAAAAAGCACGAAAAAAAATACCCGGGGTGGGTTTCTTCCAATGCGACCTTCGGGTCCCGGTTCCCCTGCAATTGAGTGGATCATTCGATCGTATCGTATCAGCATACGTCTTCCACCACTTCGATCTCGACGAAAAGATCCGCATCCTGCACCGACTGTTGGTTAAAATGTCAAAGTCCAGTTGCATCATTATTGGGGACATATCGTTCCAAAATCAATCTACCCTGGAAATAGCCAGGGCTGATGCTGGAAACGAATGGGAGCAGGAATTCTATTGGATTGCGGATGAGACACTGGCTGCCATGCAAATTGCGGGGATGCGGGTTGAATATCTTCAAGTTTCTTCCTGTGCAGGTGTATATTTCATTACCCATCCAGATGGTTGAAGATCAGATAGTATCGACATGGAATATAAGGGAGTACACAATTAAGCAACCTTTTTGCATATCGCTGGCATGTTTCACTGAATGGTTTACAATATCCCCATGAAAGAATTCATTTACGGGAGAAACCCAGTATTCGAGACCTTGCGTGCTAAAAGGCGTGATCTATTTGGTCTTCTGGTTGCTGAAGGGGTGCAGGAGAGGGGACGGTTGATTGAAATATTGGATCTCGCATCCAGGCGTAAAATCCCTGTTGAAAAAGTCCCCCGTGCCCGGCTTGATAAACTCAGCGAAAACCATCAAGGGGTGGCCCTGGAAACCAGCACTTACCCCTACACAGGGTTGGAGGATATTCTCGAAAATGCAAAAATACGCAGCGAACCTCTCTTTGTTTTGATCCTGGACACTCTGCAAGACCCGCAAAACCTGGGCACCCTCATTCGAACTGCAGAAGTTGTGGGCGTACATGGTGTGGTCATCCCCACCCACCGCTCAGCTGAGATCACTCCCGCTGTGGTTTCCGCGTCTGCCGGTGCATCTGAACACATGCTTGTGGCACGCTGCAACCTGGCCCAGGCTATTAAAGAGATCAAGGAAGTTGGTGCATGGGTTGTTGGCTTGGATGAAAGCCCGGAATCTAAAACCCCGTCAGAAATCCGGCTGGATGGTGCGTTGGCCGTGGTGGTAGGCAGCGAAGGGGAAGGCATTCGCCCCCTCGTCCGGCAATCCTGTGATTTTCTCCTTCGTCTCCCGATGCAGGGGAATGTTGCATCGATGAATGCCGCAGTAGCCGGTTCCATAGCCCTGTACATTGCATATCTTGAACATATTAAAAGTTAACCAATAGTTTCATCGTACTCATTATTAATTTGGAGCAGGTAATGCCATCCGGAATATTTCATTTCCCGAAAGGGTTTCTGTGGGGCACCGCAACCGCCTCCCACCAGGTGGAAGGCGGCAATACCAATAACAACTGGTATCGCTGGGAACAGGAAGGACATACTGCGGACAAATCCCTTCTTGCCTGCGACTGGTGGGGTGGTCGCTGGAAGGAAGACTTTGATCGCGCCGCGGAAACAGGGCAAAACGCCCACAGGTTGTCGGTGGAATGGAGCCGGATCCAGCCCTCTCCAGACAGGTGGGACGAAGAAGCGCTGGACAGATATCGGACCATGCTGCGCTACTTGTGCGATCACGGGATCACACCCATGGTCACCATCCACCACTTCACTGATCCGCTTTGGTTGGGTGAGTTGGGGGGCTGGGAGACTGATGCAATCATTGCCCTGTTTCAAACCTTCACTCACAAAGTGGTTGATGCGCTGAAGGATTATTGCTCTCTGTGGTGCACGATCAACGAACCAAACGTTTATGCACTGGAAGGGTACATCCGTGGGAATTTTCCACCGGGCAAATCGGATATTAAACTGGGCCTCCATGTCCAGGCGAATATGGCCCGCGCCCATGCGGCTGCGTATCGCACCATCCATGCGCTGCAACAGGAGGCGCGAGTTGGATATGCCTTGCATTTCAGACCTCAAACTCCCTATCACCCAATGTCACCTTTGGACCGGTTGCTGAGTAATATCCGCTTCTCGGGTATAAATTTGGCATTTCCATCCGCCATTTCCACCGGTGTCATGGTCTCTCCGGTGGGCAAGATTAAAGTTCCGGAAGTCAAGGGAACGCAGGATTACTTCGGCTTGAACTACTACTCAAAGGATACTGTCACCTTTGATGCCCGGAATCGCAGCGAACTTTTTTCGCGTTCTTTTTTCCCCAAGGGCACAGACGTGTCAGATTCAGGAATGAATTCCAACACTCCCGAGGGGTTCGCCAAGAGCATTAAATGGGTGATTAAAACCTACCCAAACCTGCCCATCCTCGTTACAGAGAATGGCATTGAAGACAGCACTGACCGCATCCGCCCGCGCTATATCTCCCAGCATGTCCACACCATGTGGCGTGCGGTCAATTTCAATTTACCAGTGCGCGGCTATTTCCACTGGTCGCTGGTGGATAATTTCGAGTGGGAGCGCGGCTGGACCCAACGCTTCGGCTTATGGGGGCTGGATCCTGAGACCCAAGCACGTTTCAAACGACCCTCAGCAGACCTTTATGCAGCAATTTGCAAGGAGAATGGGCTTTCTTCCCAAATGGTGGAGNNATTTTCCAACGCCGCTCCATCCGAAAATACACAGATCAGCAAGTGGAGCCTGAGAAACTCGATTTATTGCTGAAAGCAGGAATGGCTGCACCTTCAGCCATGAACTGCAAGCCTTGGGAGTTTGTCGTCATTACCGACTCGGAAAAGCTTTCCCAATTCCGAAGTCGACTTATTTTTGGCAACCGTAACGCCCCGGCTGCGATTGTTGTATGTGGTAATCCCTCCCTTTCCCTAAATCCAGCTGCACGATTGTTCTGGGTGCAGGATTGCAGCCTCGCAGGTGAAAATATCCTGATCGCTGCAGAAAGCCTGGGGTTGGGCACAGTCTGGGTGGGAGTCCACCCGGTGGGAGAGTTTGTTCGAGTGGTTCGTGAGATTGCAGGGTTGCCGAAACGCGTTACACCCCTGGGACTAATATATGTTGGCTATCCAATGGAAGATAAGCCTGCCCGGACCCAATATGATGAAAGGCGGGTTCACTGGCAAAAGTATTGAAAACGGTAATGATCGATTTGACCAATCCTCTTCGGGTTGAGCATCCCTCGTATTAAAATAGTGAATGAACAACCCTGAAATAGATTTATAAACCTATCACTTTAAAAATACATCAGGGCAACCGCAACGTTGCCCTGATTTTTGGGTTCCAACAATTTCTTTAGATCACTCCCATTTTTATCCCAACTTTTTCGAATGCCTCCAATCCTTTATCCAAATCTCCATTGGAATGTATGGCGGAAATCATCACCCTTATCCTCGCCTTGCCCTGGGGGACAGTTGGGTAGCCCAGTGCCATGGCGAACACTCCTATTTCAAAAAGACTGCGGCTAAACTGCTGAGCCAGCGGCGCTTCGCCAAGCATGACCGGGGTGATGGGAGTGGTGCTGACCCCTATATCGAACCCGAGGCTTTTCATTCCTGCCTTGAAATACCTGGAGTTTTCCCATAACCTGTCAACCAACTCGGTCGAAGTCTCAAGGATATCCAATGCCGCGATGCACGCTGCAGCATCCGGCGGGGTGACCGCTGACGAGAACAGAAAGGGGCGACCACGCTGGTGGAGCCATTCGATGATGCTTGCCTTGCCAGCGACCACCCCTCCGACCACCCCGAATGCCTTGGACATTGTGCCTATTTCCACATCCACCCTTCCATGCAGGTTGAAGTGATCCACAATCCCCCTTCCTCCCCTGCCAAGAACTCCTTCTCCGTGCGCATCGTCAACCATTAATAGGATATCGTACCTGTTGGCAATTTCACAGATTTTATCCAAGGGAGCTACATCTCCGTCCATGCTGAATACCCCGTCAGTGATGATCATTGCCCGCCTGAATTGCGCCAGGTTTTCTTTTATGACCGCTTCCAGTGATTGCACATCGCAGTGCTCGTAAGGGATGATCTTACCGCCTGACAGGCGGCATCCATCAATGATGCTGGCATGATTCAAGCGATCTGAAAAAATGACGTCCTCCTTTCCCACCAAGGCCGGGATTGTGGCCGTATTCGCCTGGAAACCTGACTGCAGTGAAAGTGCCCCTTCAACGGCTTTAAACTTTGCCATTCTATTTTCAAGTTCGATGTGTAACTCATTTGTCCCGGAAATTGAACGAACCGCTCCCGGGCCGGTCCCATACCGGTCGATGGCTTTTTTGGCGGCCTCCACCAGTCGGGAATCGTTAGCCAACCCAAGATAATTGTTCGAACAGAAATTAAGCACGCGGTTACCCTGAATTTGCAACCATGCACCTTGGGCCGAGCTTATTGTTCGGATATTATTGTAAAGACCGGCATCTCTTAATGCTTGCAATTCCTTTTCCAACCAATCCAAATGTGTTGACATCATCCGCCTCGCTTAAATGATTTTTAGATCTTTTTCTGAGAACCTGCACGTTTTATTGTACTAATTAGAATATTTCCTTTGTGACCTGCTCATTAATTTATATTGATTATATTTCTTATTTCAGGTGAAAAACCTGAACTCGGTGATCAAATTTTGAATTCCATTCTTATGGTGGCAATATGGCGAATAACCAAATACAAATTGATAAGGTTTAATCACGAGCAATGTGCTTGGTGCTTGGCTTCCCAAGACTTTCTGAGGTCATGGGGGTTAATTTTGCTAGTAAACCCATCTCGGCAAGCGCATTCAAAACCTTGATCTGCGCGCCTGGTTTAACCACGGTTGTTACCGGGCCAAGAGATTCGCCCAAAAATCTACCCGCCCGGGATTTACGCAATTCTTCCAACACATCCGGGCTGGAAACTCTCAGAACAGCCTGCGTTTCGATCCGGGCTTCAGTTCCATGAATTTCCCAACGCTTGAGCGCTTTGATGAAAGCAGGTGGCAGCCCGGTGGCTGTATTTTTAACCAGCAGGCTGAGTAGTTGACTTATTTTCAGTCCTTGTTCCATTGCTTGTGACAACGAATCGGTGGTGACTCGATAGTGGTAGTCATCATTTATTTCATCGTTCCATTCGCAGAAACGGGAGATCTGGTACCTGGATGCACGTGGAAATAGTCTCGGAATGGTAATTTTGGATTGAGCGGTGACATTAAGCTTGGGGATCTCCGCATTCTTAAATTTATAATCCTTGGTAATTAATCGAAAAGCATTGACAATTCCCCGGGTTATTAAATTTCCCAATTCCACCTGCCCCAACCAGAACATGGGTCCCGTAATAAAGTAGCGAATCAACGCCCCTTCCACATCCTCCCAGTGATCGAAACCGCGCAGATAAGTGCCGTCTGATTCCCTTTTGATGAACCAAGAATCATAATCCCCATTCGGGCGCATGAAATCGGGGTAAGTTTTCTTTATCGCGAGAATAAATGAAGGTAGGCTCCACCAGGTGTTTTTGGGAATCGTCTTTAAAAGGCCAAGGAGGAATTGTCGCGTGAGCCGGGGTTGATAAGTCAGTACACCTTCAAATATGATACCGGGGACTTGAATTAGTTCATTAAAGGTATCGCTATCAAGCCAGATTCTTTGTAATCCCTCCAGCGCCTCTTTCCGCGTAGCCTTCAGGAAAATTCGCACTGACTGGATTTTGGAATCCTCTCTGCCTTTTTCTTGTAAGGACGGGGGCGTAATTTTAGCTGCAGAGAGAAAATCCTTTACTACATTAACTGGTATGAATGTCACGGGGGGAGGCAGTCCCATCCTGGTTGCTGCAAGGAGAGTCGTGGCATCGTCCAGCAGACGGTCTGAAGCCTCGATCGTTTGTTGATGATCTTTTTGCGAGGCTGGATGACCCAAAGGATCCGTGATCTTGGATGAGTCCGGGCCTTTATTCCTGTTACGGGCAACCGCCCTATTTTTAATCAGCAGTAATAAATCATCGGGGATATAAGCAAATTCCTGTGGACCGGCAGGTAGATCAAAAAAAGATTTTGACATCAAGCCACGAAATAGGAGTTCTTCGGTGGGAGAAATGGGGTGCAGGAATATTTTTTCCCTATCACGGGCGCCGCGTCCGACCTCACGGATTCCACCATATCTGCGGATAAAGGCCGCCCAAGGGTGTTTGCCATTGGAGTTCACCAGAGTCTCAAGGGCGGACTTTGCGTCGGTTGAAAGTGATTCAAGAGTCCCCTGAATATGATCAGGCATGAGCAAATTCGCGATAAGTTTTTTCAATACTGATTTTTTATCTGCTTCAGGCAGTTCAATTCCCCACAATTGCGCAATGATATGCAGATGACCTATGTCTCGACCCTGGAGACTCTGGATGAGGTTTGGCATGGATATATATATGGAATATAAAACGGAGTTGCAGCTATTTTTACTGGTTTCTCGTCTGAACCTTCACTAATTTACGGTTCTATTTTATTGGTCTCTGAAGCTAGTCTGATTGATAATCTTTGAATGCACAGCAATCATCCGAAAATACTATAGCCAAGCTTGAGAAACACGAAAATTGAATAATACATTTTATTCATCTTTGCATGAAATTTGTCTATACATGGGAAAATAAATTGATTTGTTTGTCCGCATTAAAGCGATAAATATCCATCCCCTCATTATCCGGGCTTTTGCGGGGGGATTTCCGTTGGAAACGCTATGCGGGTCTCATTCGCTTTCCCACCAGTCTTTTGATCGGGTGAAGGTCCTTCGGTGGATGGTTTTTCCGGAGTACGGGTTAATGATTCAGGTGGCGGCAGGCCTCCTGTCCATGGGCGACCTTGGACAACTTCACCCCGCCGGTGACGTTTGGCACGGTAAAGGGCTTCGTCGGCAGTCCTCAGTAAACCGGCCGATTGTTTGGCATGTTGCGGATAAACTGCCACTCCCCCGGTCACACTTAATTTAAACTTTCCGCCATTGGGATTTTCGATTACCAGCTTGCTCAACTCCTGTTGAATTTTGTCGGTAACGATTAAGACGGTTGGCCAGTTGGTTTCAGGGAGAATGATGGTCATTTCATCGCCACCGTAACGGGCCATAAAATCGGTCGACCGTAGGGCTTTTTGGATGGCGTGCACGATTTTTCGCAATACTTCGTCGCCAACATCATGCCCAAGGGTATCGTTGATTACCTTGAAACCATCCAGGTCAAGCATGACAACTGAAAAAGGTATCCCCGACCGTTTAGAGCGGTTGATTTCTTCATCGAGATGCTCGTCCAGAGCCCGTCGATTCGGCAGCCCGGTTAAAGAATCGCTTCGCGCCTGGTGAGTGACTGCCTCGTGCAGACGGGCGTTTAGAATGGCGATCGCAGCCTGCTCGGTTAGTAGGTTTAGCAAACGGATTTCTGCCTGGCTGAAATCCCCTGGATTTGTTCGCGCCAGGGTCATGACCCCAACAATATGGATTCCCACTTTTAACGGAATTCCAATGATCGAACCACGCCAGTTGGATGGAACTGCCTGGATAAGGGCATGATTGGTCACATCTTCTATAATAATTGTCTTTTTCTCGCGAGCCACTGCTCCGGTCACCCCATCGGGCACCGGTTTGGGATATTGAACATTCTTTTCACCACTGTTGTTCAAAGATGCACCAAAAACCAGGTTTCGTTCGTGTACCATGTAGATGTGAACATCCTGTGCATCCTTGATCAAGAACAAGGCTTCACGAACGATGGCGTCCAGGACGGCTTGCAAATCCAGGCTGGAGGTTAGGTTCAAGGTGATGCGTTTGAGGGCATCCAATTCAGCGGCCTGCCGTTGAATCAGGGTTAAAAGGTTCCCACTGTCCGATAACACATCCACCAGATGAGTGGCAATGTGTTCATCCTGGAGCGTTGTATCATCGGTGATGTTCGTGGATAAATTCAAAAGTTCCAGTAAATGCTCCTGGGCATCAACCGGAACTTGAGCTTGCTCTATCCGTTTACGAGCCTCGCGCAACTCTCCAGTATGCGTTTTCATTTAACAACCACCCTGGGTTCTTAAAACGATCATCATAAATGGATATTATAGTACAGCTCTGAGAAAATAATGCTCTGAATAAATGTCATTTACTTGGGCTTGAGTTTAGACCTTGGACAAAGAGGAATTCCTTTTTGGAATACACCTCCGATGACCCATCATACTCCGGGATTCTCTCCAATTGCCATGTAAAATGCCGCGCTGCAGCAAAACTGAAGGTGGTAAAGGTGATTTGACATTTTATATTAAATTTTGTACACTAAGAGCATAAATCGATAATCTTGGGTGACCCAGGAGGTACCATGGCTGCTCAATTCCAGTTTATTGCTCGCTCAGGGCCGGAAACCGGAAAGATCTACCCTCTCGAAGGATCCGAAATCATAATTGGTCGGGACATGGGTAATAATATCGCCATCAACGATGCTGAAATCTCCCGCAGGCACGCGAAACTAAACCTTCAGGAATCCAGTTATACCATCCTGGATCTAAATTCGACAAACGGCACTTTCATCAACGGTCAGCGGATATCCACCAGCCAATTGCTGAATCCAGGTGATACAGTCTCGCTTGGTGAGAACATCGTATTGTTATACGAGGCAGTTTATGACCCCAACGCAACCATCGCTTCTGGTAGTGCTCCCAAGACGGTTGCTCCCGCGGTCAGGTCTACTCTTACACCTGTTTCAACCCCCGTTCCCACGCCAACTCCTGCACCGGCGCAGATGTATTCAGGTCAGGTTCCCGGTAGCCCGGACCGTAAACCAGCAGTCCCGGTAAAGAAAAGTGCTGGAAAAGTGATAATCATTATCTTGGCAGTTCTCCTTCTATGCCTGATCCTGGCATGTCTTGTGTTTTTTGTCTGGGTGGACAGCGGTTCACGGTGGTGCACATTATCCCCCTTAAGATGGATTGTCAACACCTTTGGTTCACTTTTTGGCTATGGGATGTGCCAATAAATTTCCATAAATCGATTGATTTGCTGCAATTCCCATGAAATATCCGAATTGATGTATATATTCATTAATTTGGTTTTATAACAAACGTGGTTTTTGTTACGTAAAATCCCGCCTTATTATTTATTATCTGCGGGAACCTTCCATACGAAGATCCCCACAGGCTGTTGAAAATTCCAGGAATAATTTTATTGCCTGGGATTGTTATTTTAATATATGCATTCAACAGCCAATTAGTAAACCTTAATGTGCTCCCTGCTCTTTTGTATTCTCCACTGAATAATGCTTTTTGTGAGCGGATGAGCAGGGATTCGAAAACCTTGTTTTCCCACCTCACCGGGTGTCGCAGAAAATCTGATACGATGCCGCGTTGCCGCATTATTTGACCATCAGGCAGCCATGCCGTTTTAAAGTATGCGGATGGATCCAGCTCTTCTTGATATCGGCGGACCGTATCGAAAAATGAAATCGTCAGTTCAAGATCGGTGCGTTCATTATCCGTGACAGGTTGGGATCGCAGGTATTTTTGGAAGGCACTTTCCAAGCTGGCAAACGATACTCCAAACTGGGAGTGCATGGCTGCATCCATCACCTCGGAAGGTGTCTGGTTTGATGGAGCAGGAATGTTTCGATAAAACTGGTTAAAAGCATCCCAGCCATATGTATCAACAAGGTATTGTATCAAGGCGCTTGCCTCCAGGTAGCTTATGTCGTGCTGCTGGTTGTAGAAATCGTTTGCAATGGCTGTCAAAGGAATGTACCACCCCAGGTCAAGCAGCGCCGCGGCTCTTTGACCGAGCGCCTCAGGTTTGAAGTGACCTCCGGTCAGATAAACAGCCAGCCCCTCCTGCAGCATGGTCGGGAGATAACTCCCACCCAAGGCACTGTCGTAATAATGTACAAGTTCATGATGGAACAGGAATGCCATGTCATTTCCGATGTAATTGTCATCCAGGTAAGAGACATAAATTCCACTCCATGTGAAACCCCCATGACCGACTACTCGAGACATGAATATTATATTTACGCGCTCATTAAGGTCTTCATGTAATTGGGCGGAAACCAATTCGGATTGCCTTTCGACCTCCTGGCTTAAGGAAACGATGTCGCGTTCAGCAGCGGTGCCGGTGATGTAGTACAGGTTGCAGCAGATGGTGGTGGTCGACACCCAATGCGCATCAGGTTCTGGATTCGGTACCTGGTTTGCCGGGAGGAGGGTGATGTTTTCGGTCCAGGATGTGTTTTCCGGGAGACGGGTAAAACTCAAGGTATAGCTGCCGGGTTGGAGGCCGCCCGTATTCCATATCCACCACAGGGTCGCCTGATTTCGTCCGCCAATTCCAAAGGGTGCTATTCCCGCACTTCCCAGGTCCTGTCCTTCGATTCCGATTTTTATGCTGCCTGTTTCACTGCCTTGTGCAGGTGGAACCATTACTTCTAAACTGACCTGATCGCCAACAAAAAGAGGTCCATCAGGATGGTAATTGACAGTGTTGGGCTTTGTCGGCTGTACGGGGGCACAGGCTGCCAGAAAAATGATCGTCAGCAGGATGAAGTGAAGCCGGGAATCGCGCATGGTTATAATTATAGCGCGGCTGTTGTAAATTCCCTGCCTTGACGATAGAATATATGCAAGGAGTATCCTTATGGAAAAGATTCAGCCTCCCGCCTCACCTCGCTGGGGTGCGACGGCCAAATTGGTTGTCACTCTGACCGTTGTGGTGATCATAGGTGCGTTGATCGTCAGGTTTAAATTCATCATTGGCCCGGTGTTGATGGCCTTTGTCCTGGCTTATCTATTATTACCCCTTGCCTCGCGCATGAGTAAAAAGATGCCTCTTTCCTGGGCAATGGCAGTCAATCTCATCTACCTGGTATTCATAATCATTCTGCTGGCTTTATTGGTCTGGGGCGGTGTGGGTCTGGTCGGGCAAATACAGAACTTGATCTCCGCTGTTCAGAATTATGCCAAGCAACTGCCTGAGATTATCGACAGCCTTTCTCACAATGCAGTTGCCATTGGTCCCTTCAAATTCAATTTTTCCACCATTGATTGGCAAGCCATCAGCCAGCAGATCCTTTCCTATGTAGAACCTGCTTTGGGAAGGGTGGGCGGACTGGTCGGAACCCTGGCAAGCAGCGCAGCCTCCACGCTTGGTTGGACAGCGTTCGTGGTGGTCGTCTCATATTTCTTCCTGCTTGAAAGCGGCGGTTTTCGAGGCCGCATAATCCAGCTGGATATACCCGGGTATGCCGACGATATCCGACGATTGAGTCAAAAACTGGGACATATCTGGAACGCCTTCTTACGCGGGCAGATCATCATCTTCATTTCAAAGGTGCTCACTTATTCCATCCTTATGAGCATCCTGGGAGTCCATTACGCCATCGGGATCGCGCTCATCGCCGGGTTCGCCAGTTTTTTACCTTACATAGGGCCTGCCATCAACTGGATCGTGCTTGGTCTTGTCACCTTCTTCCAGGGGAGCTATCCATTCGGGCTGTTACCCCTGGCATATACGATAATCGCAATTATCGTTGCGTTGGTAATTGACCAGGTTTTTGATAACCTGGTGGCTCCGCGCATCATGGCCAGCAGCCTCAAGGTCCATCCCGCTTTCGTGCTTATAGCGGCAATAATCGCAGCCAACCTGATTGGCATTCTGGGCATCATCGTCGCGGCTCCATTGCTGGCGACGATGCAGCTTTTAGGTCGTTACACAATGCGTAAATTATTGGATAATGATCCTTGGCCTCCAGAAGAAGATAAACTCCCCCCACCCCATGTCCCAAAATGGTTCCGGAAAATACGCCATTGGTGGCGAAGGCGCCAGGGCAAGGAAATTGAGCATCCAAAAAAAGAATCCCCCAAGCTGAAAAACACCAATAATAATTAATAACTGCAAGGATACGTCTATACATTCTGAGTAATTAGTTTAACAACCCATAAAGGAGAACACAAATGCCCAAGACCGACTCTGAACCTACAACTGAAACCCTGGCTGAGACCGAAAGCTATTTGGCCTGGAAAGCCGATGAACCTGATGGTGAGACCACGTATCATCTTGAATTAAATAATGTCACCCTGCATTTTTTTAAAGAGGAATGGGATGAATTCCTTGATTTGATCCACACCATTAAATAATCCTGTGAAACCATATAATGCCATTACTGACGTCCCGGGAATTGAAGTGGGCCAGGCCCAGGACGAAGACGCACTTACTGGCTGCACTGTCATCCTCTGCCGCAAGGGAGCGGTCGGGGGCGTGGATGTACGCGGCAGTGCCCCTGGCACACGCGAAACCGATTTGCTAAACCCAATCAATCTGGTTAACAAAGTCAATGCAATAGTGTTGGCAGGTGGATCTGCGTTTGGGCTGGACGCCGCCTCAGGCGTGATGAAATACCTGGCGGAGAACAATATTGGATACGGGGTGGGCAGCGTCCGTGTTCCAATTGTCCCGGCAGCCATCCTTTTTGACCTTGGAATCGGAAATCCATCCCGGCACCCGGATCCTGAAATGGGTTATGCGGCTGTCTCCTCCGCCACATCTGGTCCTGTTGCTGAAGGCAACGCAGGTGCGGGGACGGGAGCAACAATTGGAAAAATATTCGGGTTCGCCGGGGCGATGAAATCTGGTCTTGGCACGGCAAGCATTAAATTAGCCGGTGGGGTGTGGGTCGGTGCAATTGTCGCGGTCAATGCCTTCGGAGATGTGTTGGATCATTTGACGGGTCAGATCATTGCAGGCGCACGCCCTGCCAAATTTGGTCCTTTGGTGGTGGGTGGCGCAGGGAAATTCGCCGATACCCAGAAAGTTATGCAAACGCTGACCGGTCGGACCATTTTATCCCTCGCCACCAGCGGAAATACGGTAATCGGGGTGGTGGCCACCAACGCCAGGTTTATTAAGGCACAGGCTGCCAAAATGGCCCAAATGGCGCAGGATGGTCTTGCTCGTTCAATTCGCCCAGCCCATACCATGTTGGACGGTGACACGATATTCGCCCTCGCTACTGGTCAAAAGAAAGCTGATGTGAGCATCGTGGGCACTTATGCTGCTGAGGCAATGTCGCTGGCAATCGTCAGGGCAGTCAGAGCCGCGAAAACAGCCGGCGGATTGCCTGGAATTAGTGAGTAAAACTCCCATATCACTTTCCCAAGGTTTCATTCGTCCAGACTTCAGAATCGATTTTTATTGTCCCGTATAGGACAACTCCGAAAATCGGTCAACCATGCGAAATGATCCAAATTTGACTTGTGTCCGTCGGT
>DBFP01000051.1:0-80784 GCA_002294405.1 Anaerolineales bacterium UBA877
TTGGCTTCGAAACGCCGGCGATACTCTCGCAAAGGGGACGGATCCACCTCGGCATCTCCGGCAACTTCTTCTGTGGAAGCATAAACAAAGGGATCATCCACATCCCGAATCAGGTGATCCAGATAGATATAGATCAACGAGAACAACGAAATTAAAAAGTACTCGGCGATTGGGGAAGAGTAATTTGAGATCAATAATAGAACGAGCGTAGTCCCGACCAGCAAGTCCAGCAAGGCATAACCAACCGGTAGGAATGAAGTCCGGACGATAACTTCGACGCGCGTGATAAGCCGGCGAAGGTGGTGCATCTCTTCCAATCCCCGAATTGAATAGCTCACCCCGGCGGCTGAATGCATCATCGTGACGACCAACCGGAAGTCGTCCAACATGGCATAACACTTATCCACACTTACCCTGCGCATGAACCAATCTTCCACANNGGTGTCACCGATGGTTTCCAGTGTGGTGGCGATTTCCCCCGGTATTTTTTCGCTTTCCTTGTAATCGGCCAGCACACCGGCCATCATAAAGCCGATAATGAGAGCGACGGCTGAAAGGAGGGGGGATACGTCGCTGAATTGGATGACCCCTTTGACTTGGAAGATATAATCGCGAATCAGAGCGAGAACAACAACGCAGGCAACAATTGGCAGCGTTTTTAGGATCAATCTCCATTTAAGCATAACCGCCTCCGATAGTTCGACGCCCGTGTCAAACAAGGTCTGAAGCACTTTGAGTAGTAAAGCTTCACTCTCGTTTAAGGCAGAGATTTTTGTTTCAGACGTTTCCCTGAATCACTTGGCTTTTTTCCGAGCAACAAGCCTATCCAAAGCGTCTTGGTATATACGCTGTTGGAGGATTGCATCAAGGTCTTGCGGTGCGGGGAAGTCAATTTTTGGCGCATCTGTTTTAACCGGCGCCGGTAAATCCTCCACCGGTTCCACCGGCGTAATGGATAATGGATCCGGCTTGTTAGTTTTATCTTCTGGTGGTGGGTCTGCTTCTGGGTTTATTTTCATAATTTATTCCTTTCGTTGCGGATTACGGTAATGCCTTCCAACAAATCTGGTCATCCCATCCAGAGATGGAGGGAAGAAACGGTGGTAAGTGAATTATATATCACCTGAATTCCACGTTAAAATAGATATTTCCTTTGTAGAGGTGGAATTCCTAAAAATAATATGAGGATATCTCAAGCGGTCTATGGGTAATTTGCAATTGCACCAGATCTGCACCAGATTATGGTTAGAATCTCTTATGGTTGTTGTTTATCCCAATAAATAGGGGCTTCTCGACTGAGAAGCCCTATATTTAAGGGTGCCTGATGGGGGTCGAACCCACAACAACCTGATCCACAGTCAGGGACTCTGCCATTGAGCTACAGGCACCACGAGCGGGGGCGATTATACCACCGGCACTAATGGCTTTCAAGGATGAGTCTGACGGACTTGTTTATTTTACTTCTGGCGATCGTTTCCTGGGTCCCGGTCTTAAGGTTTTTCAAAGTTACTTTCCCGGCTGCGGCTTCATCGGGACCCAAAACCAAGACGACATTCATCCCCATGCGATCTGCAAATTTGAACTGCCGGGGGAGTTTTGCAGGTTCCGGGAAACAAATCACATTCAGTCCGTCCTGCCGCAAGTCTGAGGCCAGAGAATACGAAGCCAGTAACAGGTCCTGAGAGAAGACAGTCACCAGCACTTCAGCAGGAACCGCCCGCAGCAATGGGATCAATCCCAATTCATTCAGTATGAGGTTGATCACGACGTCACCCATCGCGAATCCGACACAGGGGAGCGGTTCGCCGCCAACATCACGCAACAAGTTGTCATACCGGCCCCCACCCAAGATGGCACGGCGAACGTCCCCTCCAATATCAAATGCTTCGAAAACGGTACCCGTGTAGTATAGGAGACCTCGCACAATATTGGGATCAAACTGAACATATTCTTTAATTCCCAAAGACTCGAGGGTATCGAAAAACCTGACCAGTTCACCAGATTTTTGCCAGCGTTCTTTGTCATTAAGCAGAGATATAAGTCCATCCAGCTGCCGGGAGGTCAGACCAATCTCCACTGCGCTGGTTTCCCATGAATTCGAATCCATTTTCGATCGACGATCAACAAGCCCTGAGACATCCCGTTTTATTCCGGCAGAAATTCCCAGGTTATCGAACTCGCTGTCCATAAATCGTCGATCATTAACATAAATTCGGGACTGGTTGGGTGAAAGGCGTACTGCCTTTAGAAAAGCAGCAGCAACAGCAACCATCTCGGCATCTGCTTCGGGTGAACTTGTGCCCAACATATCAATGTTCCACTGGAAAAACTCGCGTGAGCGACCGCGTCCCGGTCTTTCATAGCGCCAGAATGGTCCGAACGACCACCAGCGTGCAGGAAAAACCAATTCATTCTGGCGGGCGGCGATCATGCGCGCCAGGGAGGGAGTCAGCTCGGGGCGCAGGGCAATTTCGTCACCCCCCCGGTCGGTGAAGACGTAGGATTGTTTCTTAACCAACTCGTCCCCCGATTTCGCAGCGTACAGGTTGAGAGTTTCCAGGAAAGGTGCGTCCCATTCCTGGTAACCAAAAGACTCGGAAACACTTCTCACGGTGTTGTAGAGCCAGTTGCGGATAGCCATTTGTTCCGGGTAAAAATCACGAGTTCCTTTGACTGGTGCAATGCTTTTTTTCATAGACCTGCTCCGCCAGGATATTGATATTTCATATTATACCGGAACCCCAATTTGAATTGTCCCTTCCAATATTCGGACCGGGTATGCGGGAATATCCACAATGGCTGGAAGAGATGTGGCTTTGCCGCTGCGGATATCAAACCGGGCCCCGTGGCGTGGACATATGATCTCATTCCCTTCTATCTCACCATCCCCAACCGGACCATTATCGTGTGAACAGACATCGCCAATGGCGAAGAGCTTGCCAGCCAAATTGAAAAGAACAATGGATCGGCCCTCCAATTCCACGAAAAGACGTTCTCCCTCTGTAAGAGAAGTCACCGGGGCAATATCAAAGTATATAAGTTTGGAAGTATCGAGCGTGTAATTGAACATTAAAAAATATTACTTGATTTATCTATTAATCCTATTCAACCAAATCGTCGCTGGCTTTTCCAAGGCCATAAACCCCTGCCTTGAGAACTTTAAGCGGAAGGAGTGCACATTTCAGACGGACCGGACCGAGTTCGATGCCAAGCATTTCCAGGATATCCTGCTTGGACATTTTCTTAACTTCCTCCAGTAATTTCCCGACCACGGATTCAATCAGTAAATCTGCGGAAGCCTGTGAAATCGCACATCCCTTGCCATCGAACCTACCCTCGGTCACCCTTCCGGATCCATCGACACGAAGGGTGATTTCTATATGGTCACCGCATAAAGGATTGTCATCCTCAAATTGAATATTATTCGGATCGAGGTGACCTCGATACTGCGGATTTTTGTAATGGTCTATGATGGTTTCGCGATAAAGATCTTCCATGGTTCTCCATTAATCCAGCCAGGCTTTTATCGGGCTTCGCTTGAGTATAAACGTTGAACATGGTCATTGCAAGGGAGAATAGATTATTCTAGCTTTTTCCGACGGCACTATGAAATGTTCAGTTGGGTTATAATCTGCAAAGCGATGATGTAAGCGCTTACATATTTCATAATTTGACCGTAATATTAATATATGATGGGAAAAGTCCGATGAAAGTTACAGTGATTGGCGGGGGATCCACGTATACCCCTGAATTGGTCAACGGCTTCATTGAGCGCAGCCTTCAATTTCCAATAACAGAACTATGTTTGATGGATATTGACGCAGTCCGGCTTAAGATCGTGGGAGGATTCGCTCAACGAATGGTTGAATCCAAGGGGTCAACCTTCAAGGTTATTCTTTCGACGGATCAACGCGAAAGTGTGAGGGGTGCATCCTATGTTATTACGCAGTTGCGAGTTGGGCAAATGGAAGCACGCCGAAAGGATGAATACCTTGGGCAGCGACATGGTCTAATTGGTCAGGAAACCACGGGTGTTGGAGGCATGGCCAAGGCACTGCGGACAATACCGGTGATCCTCAAAATTGCCCAAGACATCAGTGAATTGGCGCCCGGTGCCATGTTGGCGAATTTCACCAATCCTTCCGGACTGGTGACCCAGGCGCTGAGCAAGTATGCTCCGGAACTTATCGCTGTTGGAGTCTGCAACGTCCCAATTACGACCAAAATGTCGATCATTAAAGATCTTGAAACGGCAATCGGAAAAACCATTAATCCTCAAAGCACAGAGCTGCTGACCCTTGGATTGAACCATCTATCCTGGCATCGCGGCTTCACAGTGGAAGGCGAAAATGTTTGGCCGCAGGTGATAGAAGGCTACATAGCCAGTCTCAAGGTTGAAAAGGATCCCGAATGGGACTGGCGCACGATCGAAGCGCTGCGCATGATCCCCAATTATTATCTTCAGTATTTCTACCATACTGATAAAAAATTAGCCACCCAAAAAGGGTGGCCTCCCTCCAGGGCGGAGGAAGTGATCGAGATAGAAAAAGACCTGTTGCGCGAGTATGCAGATCCCACCCTCAAAGAACCTCCCGCTGATCTGATGAAGCGCGGTGGCGCATACTATTCCACAGTTGCCACTCAACTGCTCAACGCCCATTACAATGATTTGGGTGAAATCCACGTTGTCAACACCCGCAATAATGGGGCTGTGAAGGAATGGCCAGCAGAGTGGGTCTTGGAAATGCCGGCGAAGATCAGCCGTCAGGGGGTGGAACCGGTTACCACCGAGCCACTACCCCCCGCATGCTTTGGATTAATTGCTCAAATAAAAGCCTATGAATTACTGACCGTGGAAGCAGCGGTCCTCGGGGATCGAAATGCAGCCTATCAAGCACTACTCGCCCACCCTTTGGGTCCGAAAGCAGATAAGATCACAGAAGTTCTTGAGGATATGCTCATTACCAACAAACCTTATTTACCTCAGTTTAATTATTGATGTGTTTGGAGAAATTCATATAAAAGCCGCCGCAGGAACACTTCCTGAGGCGGCTTTTATTACTGCGTCTCAGTTACCTTCGAGATGATCCGCGGCTTTTCAGCATCAAGTCCTTTCGTCCGGGTGAGATGGCAGGAAAAAAGTTGAGATGGAATGATCCCAATAATGGGAGACAACCATTCAGGGATCGCATCCGGTAATGGAATGGGAGATTGTGCCAGAGAAAGGGCGCGCTTGTCGTCAGAAATAACAACCAGTTCTGCCAGATGATCTCCACGCAAACGACCCAACATATCCAACATAGAGCCAAAGACTTTTCCTCGAGGAGCAACTGCCAAAACCGGGAAACCGCGTTCCACCAGTGCAATCGGGCCGTGCTGGAAATCTGCAGATGAGTATGCTTCAGCGACAGTGTAGGTCAATTCTTTCAGTTTCAAAGCCCACTCGAAAGCTGTACAGTAATTAAATCCACGCCCCAACACGACACAATGGCTCATATAACGATACCGTTCGGTCATGCGGGCTATTGATTCGTTCAATTTAAGCGATTTATCTGCCCAGAGGGCAACTTTCTCCAATTCCTTCCAATGCTTGTCCTTTTCAGCCAGCGCGGTGGAGAGCATTGCAATTGCCATAAGTTGGGCGGTATACGTCTTTGTGGCAGCCACAGACTTCTCATTTCCTGCCTGGATATCCAGTACGAGATCGGCAGTCCCAGCCATTTGTGAATCGGGCGCATTTGTTATGGTAAGGGTTAAGCAACCCTGTCGTTTCCCTTCTTCGATCACGCTAACGATATCAGGTGACTGCCCGGATTGGGAGATGGCAACCACCAGTGCGCCATCCAATTTTGGGGGAAGGTTGTAATATGTGAATAAGGAGGGGGTTGCCAACGCCAGGGGAATTTGGTTTAATGCCCCCCAAAGGTAGTTTGCGTACCTCCCGGCATTGTCAGAGGTTCCGCGTGCCGCCAGGAAAATATAACGAATATCCCGCTTGCGAATGATCGCGGCTATTTTCTCCACAATCTTTCGTTGATTGTGCAATAAACCAGCCAGACGATCAGGTTGTTCAAAAATTTCGGATTCAAGAGACATACATTCCTCCGGAAGTTGCATACCAAGTGTATTAGGCTTAGCCAAATTCCGCATCGGACGGGGAAATGAAAATCCAGACCCTATAATTGAGGGGGAGATACAGTGTTAATAAGATCCATAAAGCGGAATATTTGCTCCGTTTATCGTACCAGCTTCGTCGGAAATCAGGAACATGATCGCTGACCATAACTCTTCAGGGGTGGTTTTGAATGTTACCTCTGGTGAAGGTGAGGTAATTTTTCGGCGATTAATGTCAATCGATTTTACTTGGAGAAGATTTGCGGTAACACCGGTATGTACAAGCTCCTGCGAAAGTGTCCGCATTAGGGCTTCCTGCCCGGATTTTCCGATCGCATATATGCCATCCCCGGAGTTTGGACGAGTTGCGATAGGAGATGAAATCATGATTACCCTTCCTCGGTGATTATTTATCAAATATGGAACAAAAGCCTGGGTCACATTAAAACTTGACCAGATGTGCCGGTTAATAAGGAATTTTAGATCGTCAGGTGGTGTTTGAAGCAGTGTATTTCCTCCCCTCCACCCTCCAACCAGATGCAGCAAAACATCGATCCTGCCATATTTGCTGATTATTTCACCAGCAGCGGTTTTTGTATCTATTGGATTGAGCAAATCCACCACTCGAAAAAATGAATTGTCGTCCGGGAGACCAAGGTTTTCCGCTAGAGCAGATAGTTTTTCCGGATGGAGATCAAGCAGGGCAAGGTTGTAGCCCATGTCCCCCAATTTACGAGCCAAGAATGAACTTATTGATCCTCCCGCCCCAGTAATAACGACTGTCCGTTTTTCTAAGGTCATTTTTATATCCCTATCTTCTCCGAGATTTATTCACAATCCGATAAAAGGGTGGGAGGTTATTTATAGTATTTTCGGATCACCGCCAGCACATTCTCATCCATCCCTTCCACAATGGGATGGTCAGCCTGTTCCTGCACATGCTCCATACCATACGAGTCCATCAAATGTCCCGATTTCAATGCCTTGGTTTCCAGGTAAAAACGGTTGTACTGGTTGGGCTGCATGATATGCGGGATGCGGCTTGTGACGTTGATCCCGTTTTTAGTGAGATCCTCGATTTTCCTGGGATTGTTCGTAATCAGTCGAATGGATTTTACGTGTAGAGATTCGATCATGTGGGCTGCGACGCTGTAATCCCGCTCATCATCCCTGAATCCAAGAGCAAGGTTGGCCTCGACCGTGTCATAGCCGTGTTCCTGTAAACCGTACGCCCGGATCTTATTGATCAAACCAATTCCACGGCCTTCCTGGCGCAAGTAAAGAACCATACCCTTATCCATCGCACCGATCATCTGCAAGGCTGATTCCAGCTGATCCCGACAATCACAACGAAGGGAGCCAATAACATCACCCGTGAGGCATTCCGAGTGTACACGAACCGGTACATCCACACCATTCGTCACATCTCCGCGAACGATCGCCACATGTTCCTTGCCATCCTTATTATTATAAAAAGCGACAATTTGGAACTGACCGAAGCGGGAGGGCAGTTCGGCGATCGCGGCGATCTTGACGCATATGTGATCCGGACCATAACCATCACAGGCATGGACACGACCTTCGTCGAGTAAATCCTTGATCTGCATTTTTGTGAGTCCCATAAATTACTCCTTGTTTTCTCTTCCAAATGGGAGGGATTGAGTGTCCTGTAATATGGTTTGCTTACGATTACAAACCGTGACCAAGAATTATATTCGACAATAAGAACAATCCGCAAATATTCCTTCGTGTTTCCAATTTTCGGACGATGGATCAATAAGACATTTTAATCATTTTAATCCAGGTGGACATAAGAGGTTTGTCATATTTTAAAATGCAAGATATGCAGAAAATATATATATTTATGTTGCGCTGATGAATTAGAAAATTGGGATTTAACCCCATTTGGTGGTTGTGATATTTATTATTAGACATGATAGACAGAAAGAATTAAATGATATGGTACACTCTGCACCCATGGATAAAAATCGACGACGGGCCATGATCGAGGCATTCTTTGCAGTTGTGGTCTGGGGGGCATCATTTGTAGCCACCAAAATTGCCCTCAGATATACCAGCCCGGGTGTAATTGTCTGGTTGCGTTTTACCATGGGGGTGATCATCCTGGGAGTTGCTGTTTTTGCAAGGCACCTGTTTAACCTACCTGAAAAAAGGGACTGGGTTTATCTGGCCCTGCTGGGATTTCTTGGCATAACCTTTCACCAGTGGCTGCAATCGACCGGGCTGATCACAACTGAAGCGACCACCACCGGCTGGATCGTTGCGAGCATACCGGTTTTTATGGCCATTCTGGGGTGGATTGCATTGAAGGAAAAATTACTCTGGGTGCAAATTACCGGGATATTAATTTCCGCCATGGGAGTACTGCTCGTTGTGACGCGAGGAAATCTGGTTTTATTGACATCCGGCAAATTTGGGACAGTGGGTGATTTACTCGTTCTAATCAGCGCGCCAAATTGGGCGGTTTTTTCCGTTCTATCCCGGCGAGGGTTGCAAAAATACCCTGCCACGCTGATGATGTTTTATGTGATGACTTTTGGCTGGATATTTTCTTCAATTCTCTTTTTTGCGCAAAACGGACTCGACCAGATAAGAATTATCCCCTGGGAAGGTTGGGCGGGTATCGCCTTTTTAGGAATATTCTGCTCGGGGTTCGCATACATCTTTTGGTATGATGCTCTCCAGGTCTTACCAGTGGCACAAACCGGATCATTCCTTTACCTGGAACCGGTGGTCACGGTGATTGTCGCGGCCATATTACTTAATGAGCACCTATACCTGGCAACGATTTTGGGAGGTCTGCTCATCCTGGGAGGAGTGTGGTTGGTGAACAGGAAAATCCTAAAACGAAAACTCCCGGCAACAATTTCTTCAAATTAAGTTACTGAGTCCTTTTGCGAACGTACAGCATTTTTTCAACGTGAGCAATTGCCAGGTCTTGATCATCCAGAACATCAACTGAAAAAACCGGCTCAGCTTTTTGTTCCTGGTCAGCTTCCCGGCGGATTTCTTCGATCCGTTCCGGGGGAATATGAAAAGTGGCTTTCACTGTTCCGCGACCGGGATGTATGAATTGAATGCTGGCGAACTTGTCCCAAACACGGTATTCCACGCCCAAGGCATGCATTAGGATTATTACGAACCATGGATCGCACATGGCATATAGCGAACCACCAAAATGAGATTTAAAGAGATTCTGATTTAGGGGGGTCAGTTTCATTTCCACAAAGATGGTATTTTTATCAATTATGTCTGAATGGATTCCAGCCCCCATCAGGGGTGGATAAAAGTTGATAAATCTTTCCCGAACTTTCTGCCATTCAATTTTCATGAAATTATTTATCCACTTCCCCAATAAATTTGCGATGACATGTCAATTGATCGTTGGAACATTCTTCTTTGTTTGCAAAGCGAATTTTTCTTGCTGCCCCAAAAAAGCCACATCCAGTGAATTGATCTGTGCCTGGCGAATCTGTGCCTGTGAAAGCCCAGCCTTTGGAGCAGCCACATTGAATTCATAATGCAGGTCAATTCCACTTATCCCTGGATCATCTGTGTTTATCGTGGCTTGAATACCGTGTTCGAGAAAAATTCTTAAAGGGTGACTGGGATAATCTGGGACACAACTGGTTTGCAGGTTGCTGGTGAGGCATGATTCCACTCCTATGTGATGACTGGAAATATATTCAATTAACGAGAGGTCTTCAAGTGCATGTAAGGCATGACCAATACGCTCTGCACCCAGATCGCGGATTGCGTGCCATATGGATTCGGACCCCGCGATTTCGCCTGCATGAATTGTTACATGCCAGCCTGCATCCCGGGCCCGCTTGAAGTGATCAACAAACCATTCTGCCGGGAAGTTGCTTTCGTCTCCCGCCAGGTCCAAGGCGACGATGTTCTCGCGCTGACTTAAAAGTGCGTCCAATTCCCTTGAGGCGATTTCAGAGCCATAGGTACGGCTGAGGATCCCAATCAAGTTTACTTTTACCCCAAAATCGCGGACGCCTGCAGCGATCCCATCCACAACAGCTTCAACAACCATGACCGGGTCCAATCCATTTGCTTCGGCCATAAACCAAGGGCTGAAGCGCAGTTCGATGTAATCCAGTCCTTCTCTCTGTGCGTCTTCAACATTTTCGTATGCCACGCGGTGGCAGGCAATGGCATCCTTTAGAACAGCCAACGGCCAGTGGAACTTGGATATAAAAGCCATCACCCCTGGGCGCGGGTCAGTAACCTGGACGTATGGACGGAGGTCTTCCAACTTCCGGGAAGGTAAGGGGATATTAAATTGTTGACCTAATTCGAGGATAGTCTGGAGACGGATATTGCCATCCAGATGTCTGTGCAATTCAACAAGGGGAAGAGAAGGATCGATCACAGGTTTAGAGTGGAAAAGTATTGTCCTGTGAGCTGTATTTTTCCATGATTCGCTGTACGATCTCGGCATCACGCAGGTCCAGCTTGATTATTTCAAAACCGATTTCGAAAAGACCTGTTTGAAGGGGATCAAGTTCACACCACCTTGTGACAGCGGTAAAGTCAATGTATTCTTTATCTGCTACATCTGCGGTGGTGTTAATCCGCAGTTTGTACTCCTTGGAAAGCGGGATCGCCTTCTGGCTGTCCATTTTTAATCCCTGTTGGGAAATATCGGCCAGGTGTCCGATCATTTGATTCGCGCCCGCATCAATGATGCGCAAATAATAAGAAATACTGCGGCGTTTGAATTTCCTCCGTTCCAGCATACAAGCCTCCTTATCTATTAGTTCATCACAATTAATTTTATTTTAATTCCCTGAGCGTCCCAATTAAGTTATATATCAAGGCGATCTCATCTTCCTATCACTTGGGGGCATTTACTGAATAAAACCAAGTATACTGCTTTTTGTCCACGTTTGTGAGCAAGCATTGGAGTGAAATTACGGACCTTAAAAAAACAGCAGGAGAAAGTATAAATTTCAGCTTTCCGTTGTACAATAGAAACAATGCCTGCTAGGATAAATGTCTTATATTTAGCCGCTGAAGCTGAACCGTTCGTGAAGATAGGAGGTCTGGCTGATGTGGCAGGATCACTTCCAATAGCATTGCGCACCCTTCCAGTCCTGGCAGGCAACAGCGTTAAATTTGATGTCAGACTCGTCCTCCCTCTCCATCGTACAATCGAATCTAGCAAATTATCACTGCGCCTCGCAGCTGAATATTCAATAAATAGATCGGGTGATGCCATCCCAGTGCAAGTTTATGAAACTTCATCAAATGGTCTGCCAGTATATTTTATTAGCGGCACACCTATCATCAATACTCCCTCGGTCTACTCCACGGACATGGCTTTGGATCGTGAAAAATATACTTTTTTTTCCATTGCCGCCCTCAAGATGATTCAGCAAATTGGATGGAAAGCGGATATAGTTCACGCCAATGACTGGCATACTGCGCTGACACTTTATACATTGAGATGCAACCATAACAACCCCTCATTTGCGTCCATACGATCCGTGATTACAATTCACAACCTCCCTTACATGGGCGGAGACTGCTCGGATGTATTATCTGGGTACGGTATCCCCTCACTAAATGATTTTTCGTTGCCAGGCTGGGCGCAGACACAACCACTGCCCTTGGGGTTGTGGTCTGCTGATTCCATCGTTCCAGTATCACCGACATATGCAAATGAAATCCTGACCCCTGAATTTGGTTGCGGATTGGATCCCTACCTGATGACTCGCTCCGACAGTATGGTTGGAATCTTGAACGGCTTGGATGTAAATTATTGGAATCCAGAAACGGATCCCTTTCTTCCAGCCAGGTTCTCACCAGAAAATTTCCATGACCGCATCATCAATAAAACTACCCTGCAGAAAAGACTTGAACTGAAAGAAGACCCCCAGGTCCCCCTCCTGGTAATGATAGGAAGGATTGACCTGCAAAAAGGCCAGGATATTACTTTCGAGGTCCTACGCATTTTAAAGGATAGAAACTGGCAGTTCATCATTCTCGGATCAGGGGATCCGGTTCTTGAAAATGCAGCCCGAACCCTGGAGGCAGAATTTCCAGATCGTGTCAGAGCTGTCATCCGGTTTGATGTTTCTTTGGGGCATTTGTTGTACGGAGGAGCGGATCTATTCCTGATGCCATCCCGTTATGAACCATGTGGTCTTGCCCAAATGATTGCCATGCATTACGGTTGCGTCCCATTGGTCCGGGCTACTGGTGGATTGATTGACACAGTTCTGGAGGGCAAGACTGGATTCCATTTCCACGATCATGGGGCTGAGGCGATGGTAGAAGCACTGAGCCAAGCACTGGATATTTTTGTTAATCCGGATGCCTGGCACGAATTCCAGCGCAGAGGCATGATGGAAGATTTTTCCTGGTCGCGCTCGGCGCTCAAGTATGCGAATATTTATTATTCGTTATTGTCAGAAAATCAACTGTTAACATCCATGAGGTGATGTATGAAAACACGTGCAATTATCATGGCTGGTGGAGAAGGGGCGCGATTGAGTGCCCTGACCGCCAAACGCACCAAACCGGCCGTCCCCTTTGCAGGCAAGTACCGACTTATCGACTTTCCAATTTCCAATTGCGTCAATTCCGATATTTTCGATATCATGGTACTGGCACAGTATCGTCCTCACTCCCTCATTGAACACATCGGTTCGGGCGGTCCATGGGATTTGAATCGTGACTTTACGGGGGGGATCCGCATCCTGACGCCCTATAAAGCCCGCTTTGATTCGGACTGGTTCGAAGGCACAGCAGACGCAGTACAGCAAAATTTCTCGTTCATAAAACGAGGGTCACCAGACCTGCTGCTCATCCTGTCTGGAGATCACATTTATACAATGGATTACGATACATTGATCACTTTTCACATCGATCAACAAGCGGACCTGACCATTGCATCAATTCGAGTCCCACTTGCTGAGGCGTCCCGTTTCGGAGTCCTGGTGGTGGATAACAAGTACCGTGTTAAAGGATTCGTCGAGAAACCAGTGAACCCGCCCTCGGATCTGATCAATATGGGAGTGTATCTTTTCAACCGTGAAGTTTTAGACAGGGCGTTGTGGGAAGACCACAAACGCAAAAACTCTGCCCATGATTTTGGTAAGGATATTCTGCCTCGCCTGGTCAAGAGCAAGCACAGGGTTATTGCTTTCCCTTACACGGGTTATTGGATGGATGTGGGGACCATCCTTTCATATTGGCAGGCGCATATGGATTTGCTCTCCCCGAATCCACTCCTAAAACTATATGACCGCAGCTGGGTCATTCATACCAGAACCGAGGAACGACCGCCGGTACGAATTCCCCAAAACGCATCCGTTTTTGCTAGCATGATCTCGGACGGTTGCATAATCATGGAAAATGCGCGCGTGGAAAGCAGTGTGCTCTCCCCAGGTGTGGTCGTTCGCCCGGGAGCCGTGGTTCGAGAATCCATCATTCTGACTGATACCATTATTGACAGCGGGGCGGTGATAGAACGTGCCATTCTCGATAAACTGGTCTGTGTCGAGAGGAATGCTCATGTGGGAGGGGGTATATCAAATCCCGACGTTAAACTGGCAGTGGTGGGTAAAAACAGCATCGTTCCTGCCGGTATGATCGTCGAACCGGGAGCAACTATTGGCCCTGACGTCATCGCTTCCGATTATCCACACCTGGCAGTAAAATCTGGTGAGGTTTTGGAAACCAAAAGACATCCATATGAAATTTGAACGTGCTTCCGGAGTCCTTCTCCATCCCACAAGCCTCCCGGGATCCTACGGAATCGGGGATCTTGGTCCGGCTGCATACCGCTGGGTGGATTGGCTGGCAGGTACCGGTTGTAAACTGTGGCAGATTTTACCTCTTGGTCCCACAGGATATGGAGATTCCCCCTATCAATGTTTTTCGGCGTTCGCCGGGAATCCCTACGTTATCAGCCCGGAATTGTTGCTGCAGGAGGGTTTGCTCCACTCGAATGATCTCATAGAGAAAATGAGATTTGATCCTAAGAGGGTGGATTTTGGAAGGCTTATCCCGTGGAAACTGAATTTGCTTGAACGGGCTTTCACTCGCTTTTCATCATCCCAAAGGCTCCCCAAATCAATTGCAAAGGAACAGCAACAAGGGGATATTCCCAGCAAAATCTCCGAGGATGTTTCTCCATCGATTAAAACAAGCTTTGATACTTTCTGTGTTGAAAACGCCTCCTGGTTGGATGATTATTCCCTTTTCATGGCGATAAAAGAAGCCCATGGTGGCGGACCCTGGAGCAGTTGGCCGGAGTTAATACGCAAACGCAATCCCGATGCCATAAACGACGCTCGTGACACATTGGCCTCATCCATTTTGAGAATTTCCTTCTATCAATTTATCTTTTTTCGCCAGTGGAACGCGCTGCTTGAGTATGCTCATCAAAAGGGGCTGCGCATTATTGGAGATATCCCGATATTTGTGGCCAGCGATTCATCGGATGTATGGTCGCACCCAGACCTCTTTTTTCTTGATAAAGACTTACATCCAACCGTGGTTGCTGGTGTTCCTCCAGATTATTTCTCACCGACCGGTCAATTGTGGGGCAACCCGCTCTACCGGTGGGACAGGCACAAATCGCAAGGATATAAATGGTGGTTGGAACGCCTGCGGGCAAGCCTTAAATTGGTGGACATTCTGCGAATTGATCATTTTAGGGGCTTTGCTGGTTATTGGGAAATCCCGGCAGCGAATTCCACTGCAGAAACCGGTCGCTGGGTTCCTGGACCGGGTACAGACTTCTTTGATGCAGTAAAGTCCAATCTGGGCGACGACTTACCCATCATTGCTGAAGACCTTGGATTGATCACGCCTGACGTAACCAAGTTGAGGGACACGTATGCCCTGCCAGGAATGAAAGTCTTACAATTTGCCTTTTCCGGTCCTGACAACCCCTTCCTCCCACATTCATATCCCCAGAATTGCGTCGTTTATACGGGAACGCATGACAATGATACCTCACACGGGTGGTATGAATCTGGTCCGGAAAGTGAGAAAGATTTCGCTCGCCGTTACCTTGGGAGCAATGGGTCGGATTTTTCCTGGGACTTGATCGGTGCAGCGTGGAAGTCTATAGCAGTTTTTGCCATTGCCCCCCTGCAGGACTTTTTATCACTGGGTACGGAGGCGCGCTTCAACTATCCATCAAGGCTTGGGGGGAATTGGGAGTGGCGCGTGCAAGAGGCGGTCTTATCTGCGAATTTGCAGGGAAGGATTAAAGATCTGAACTGGTTAAGTCAGAGATAATTCCCAATCACGGTACATAATCCCGGGATAAAACCTAAATAATATTTATTATGTCTTATTTTTAAGGGGAGAGATTCCAATCAGCAGGATCGTTTAATACAGTATTTCCTGCGATTTGTTGTAAAAACAACGCCGTTTCCTTGGGTAGATCAGCCCTGTATGACAATCCAACCGGACTTTGAAGAAAGATCGCGGCATAGAAAACACTTGCTGCCAAATATGTTCCCTGCAGGGAAGGAGTACTGCCATCTTCCTGCCAGAGTGTCAACCCTGGATTTTGACCTCCTGCCAACAACCACGCATACCCAACCGGAGCAACAGCGGTTGAAAGTTCATGCGCAATCTGAAGATATCCCCTGTCAATCTGAAGTTGCATGCTTTTAAAATCCGGGAATCCATTTTCCGGCCAACCATCCCGATGAGCCCAGGTAAGGAATAAAATTGGTACTCCTCCACCTTCTTTGATTTGGTTGACCAAAAATCGGGCAGCAGGGTACATCTGAGTATTGCGGGACTGGTCAACCGCAGGAATTTGACTTTGTTCCTGCAACACTACAAAATCCCATTTCGAGGCTGATATTTTCTCGAGAGTCTCAGAGGAATTTACATGGTCGGCCAGAGTCACACCCCCCTGGGCAGACATTCCAACTTGAACATTATGCCCCCCTGAATTCGCTAATTTAGCGAACATTCCAGGCAAATCATTTACGAAAGTATAGCTATTCCCAATGAAAAGTATTCGCGAACAAGTTTCCTCGCTTTTTGTAAGGTCGCAATTAATTGTTAATGAGCAACCGCAGAGGGCAAGCAGAAAGCAACATGCGATCAGTGGTCGTTTCATTTCAAATCACCCGATAGCGACATAGGGGAAATTGTCCAAGTTGAATAATATGCTGGTTCGAGACATGGTGTTTTCCGAGCAGGCATCAGGGGGGAAGAAAATCAACCCTTGATATTCAATCTTGAGTTGATTTGGTCGAAAAGGTGTATGATTTTCTATGACTAGAAATAAAATGACACACTTTATCAGTGTGCCCGAATTTATTCTAATACTTATTACAAGTGTTTGGTGAAAATTACCAAATCATCACCAATGCTATAGAAGTCCTTTATCTGGGCTTCAAGAGTGTAACCAGAGGAAACGTAAAAATTACGCGTCGGCTCGTACGTAGGTCTGCCAGAGGTCTCGAGTACTAGCAAGCGCCCGCCAAGTTTCCGGACTGCATCCTCACACGCACCAAGCAAATCGCGACCCACTCCACGACGGCGAGCTGTTGGATCCACTGCAATCCAGAAAAGATCAAAAGTCCCGGAAGTGAGGGAGCGAGGTCCATAACAGGCATATCCAAGAACGCGATCCTGATCTTTTTCTACCAGGAAATAATATCCGCTTCGTTCCGATCCATGGGCGAGGTATTCTTCCCATAGTTCATTAACACATTCGACCTCTTCCTGGTTGAAAACACTGGAATTAGCAGTAATGGAATTAATGGCAGAACCATCTTTAGGTTCTGGAATGACAATCTTCATACCCAACCTTCCCGCTTCAGGGCATAAGTCAGAATTCGTTCCACCATGAGCGGATAGGTGATACCCGAAGCGCGTGCCGAGTTCCAGAACCCCGCGTCGGGTGAAAGGTCAGGAAGTTCGTTGACATCGATAACGAATGGAATCCCTTTGTTATAGCGAATATCCACCCGCCCCAAATCGCGCAATCCAATTGCCCGAAACGAATCTACGGCAGCCTTTTTTATATTCTGGGTGTCTTTTTTGTTTAAAGTCGCAGGGACGCGGGCGGGGATATTCTGGTAGTATGCCGAGTCAGTTTTCCATTTTGACTCGTATGTGAGCAGCCGCTCCAGTGGATTTACCACCCAGGAAAAATCCTCCTCCGCAATCGGCAAGACATCTATCGTTTCATTGCCCCACATAGCCACGGATAATTCGCGTCCACAAACGAATTCTTCAACCATCGCAGGTTGTTTATATTTATCGACGATGTAGCCAATTTTATGAAACAAACATTCGCGGTTGCTGACGACTGAGTCCAAGTCAATTCCCATGCTGGCATCTTCGACAGTTGGCTTCACGATGACAGGGAAATCAAGATGAAATTCTCCACCAGGGCGTTTAAAAACCTGGTAGCGGGGAGTGGGAACCCCAAATTTGATCAGGCGTGCCTTGGTCAGCGGTTTATCAATGCACAATTTAATGGAATCAGCGACTGCTCCCGTATGCTTGAATCCCATCCGTTCTATAAGACGAATGACATCCACGGCACCTAGGTTATTGCCATTGAAGCCGTCACAGTTGCTGAATATGAATGTATTATTCGGGGGAAAAGAACAAAGAATGTCTTCGAACTCTTCGAGATTGTCCCTGACCGCCAGTTTTGTGACACTATACCCCAGACTGGCTAAAGCGTCATATAAATGTTGTGCTGCGGTTACCGTATATTGAACTGCCAGTAAATCTTGTGGATCACCCTTGGAAATTTGAGCGTCTTCATTGAAAAGAACAGCGACTTGAAAATTCTTCCCGTCCATTGAATCCTCGTTGAAAATTAACTCCCATTAAAATGGGAGAGATGTACGCAAACGTTTCAAGCGGGTTTGCGCTTTGCCAGGTTGCCATCGGGTGTTTATAAGAAATCTTTTCATCACAAAAGTTATCATACTCCGATTTTGAATCTTAAAAATAGGTGATCGACAAATAATCGGAAAATCAATTTGAAAATGGTATATATATGGACAGTTGCAGCGAAGAAGCGCAGGTGACCCCCATATATTTGCTTGTTTATTTATCTGAGCAATCATGGAATGTGCACGAATTTTGTTTCAAATTGGATACAGATTTTCAATTGAGATAATTTGCATATGCCAATTGACTCACCTCGGCATCTAATGTAAACTTCCTTAACTTTATCTTATGATATAAGAGGCGACCAAATGAAAAAGAGACGGAACATTTACCCGGCATTTGTCGTAATTGTCTTCTTTTTTTTCGTGCTTCTGCACCAGACGGATAAATTATTAATAGGTTCCCTTTACGATCCGGTCACAAAGACATTTAATATTAATGATCTACAATGGGGGTTGATTAATACAGGCGCCTTGATTGTTGGGACGATATTTTACCCAATCTGGGGGTATTTGTACGATCGGTATGCACGGACCAAGCTGCTGGCACTGGCATCGTTCATTTGGGGAGCGACGACATGGTTAAGTTCAGTGGTTAAGACTTACCCGCAGTTTCTTGTCACCCGCGCCTCCACCGGGATTGATGATTCGTCTTATCCTGGTCTGTACAGTCTCATCGCCGATTATTTTGGTCCGAAAATACGCGGCAAGATCTATGGCTTGCTGCAATTGGCTCAACCGCTGGGTTATCTTTTAGGAATGATCCTGGCACTCATGGTTGCTCCACTGTTGGATGGAAAGCTATTCCACCTGGAAGGCTGGCGGACGATATTCCTTTTCACTGGATTACTGGGAATTGTCATGGCGGTTGTCATCTACTTTGGGATCAAAGAGGTGCCGCGGGGCCAGTCAGAACCCGAATTTGAGGGAATGGACAATATTGGCCAAGTGCATTTCAACTGGAGTGCATTAAGGAATGCGTTAAAAAAGAAGACCATGTGGTTCATTTTCCTGCAGGGTTTCGCCGGGGTATTTCCATGGAATGTGATCACATTCTTCTTCTTCGGTTATCTCATGTCGGAACGGGGATACGATAACAATTCTGTTTTACTCACAATGGGACCGGTCGTCATCATACTGGCAGCAGGTTACTTTGTAGGTGGGGCGTTGGGTGACTGGTTGTTTAAACGCACATTAAAGGGTCGCATCATTATCTCGAGCATAGGTGTCATCCTGGGAGCGGTCTTTTTATTCTTCGCACTGAACACCCCTGTGGCAGAAAAAACAACATTCTTCATATTGATGAGCCTGACCGCGATCTTCATGCCTTTCTCATCTCCAAATGTGACCTCCACCGTATTCGATATCACATTGCCTGAAGTTCGCAGTTCCGCCCAGGCGGTGGAGTATTTCGTCGAAAACAGCGGCGCAGCCCTGGCTCCGACCATTGCTGGTGCAATTGCGTTGTCCATGCACAGCAAGCAATTTGCCATCATGGTCGTCTGCATCTCAGCGTGGGTGCTGTGCTTTTTATTGTATTTGGGCGCCTTGTTCTTTGTGGATGGTGATATAAAATCCCTGCGTTCCCAGTTGGCAGCCAGGGCATCTCAGAAAAATATCCCGGAGTCCGGTTCATAAATTGCGAAGGTGTGTCAATAACACCGTTTTAGTGGATATGATCATTTCCCAGATTGATCTTGCAGACCGGCAGCAGGTTCAACAATTCCTTGCACTGCCGTCCCATATCTACCATGACATTCCTCAGTGGGTTCCGGCTTTACAAGTTGACGAACGTCTTCGCTTGGACCCAAAGCGGTATCCCTTCTTCAAACATTCCAACGCGGCATTTTTCCTTGCGCGTGATAATGGCAGGCCCATCGGGCGAGTTGCTATATTAGATCCCTATAAATATAACGAACATAATCACGAAACATCAGCCTTTTTCTACTTATTTGAATGCGAAAATAACAGGGACACAGCTTCAGAATTATTTGCGGCAGGGTTTGAATGGGCACGCTCTCGCGGCCTGACGAAAATTCTCGGTCCAAAGGGGTTCACCGCGCTGGACGGGCTGGGGCTACTGGTAAAAGGTTTTGAACTTCGCCCCGCACTCGGATTACCATATAACCCAGCCTATTATCCTGATCTCATCGAAGCCCAAGAGTTTAAGAGGTCCAATGAGATCGTCTCAGGATACCTTGGGGAGGATATACATTTCCCAGATCGAATCCATGAACTGGCAACACGCATCCGGGAGCGGCGCGGATTGCATATTGCCCGCTTCCATACCCGCCGGGAACTGCGAGACGCACTCAAGAACCTCAAAGACCTTTACAATGGTGCCCTGGAAGGGACGGAAAACGGAACACCCATCACAGACGCAGAAGTTAAAACCATGGCTGACCAGATGCTCTGGTTCGCAGATCCCAAGCTTATTAAGATAGTCATGAAAGATACCAAACCCATCGGGTTCCTGTTCGCTTATCCTGATATTTCCGCGGCATTACAAAAAACGAAGGGGAAACTTTTCCCCTTTGGATGGATCACCATCCTGCGGGAATTGCAAACCACCGACTGGCTCAATATCAACGGTGCGGGAATGATCGAAGAATACCGGGGCTTGGGCGGAACAGCCATCTTATACAGCGAAATGTTCAAGAGCGTGGTTGAGAATCCCCGCTATCGACATGCTGAAGTGGTTCAAATTGGAATGGAGAACGATAAAATGCAGCGGGAATTGGAAAATTTCGGGGTACACTTTATTAAGATCCATCGAATGTATCAAAGGGACCTTTAGCTGGAAATAAACGCAGCAATATCCGTCCCAGTCATTGGAGAAATGGAGGATCGAATGGTTACAATCGTAGCAGATACAACATCCGGACTGCCGCGCGAAATGCTCAAATCCCTCGGAATCCCGCTCATCCCTCAGATAGTTATGTTTGGGGAGGATTCTTATCGCGATGATACCGAGCTTGACACGGCAACTTTTTTAGAAAAACTTAAAGCTTCGAAGGAGCTCCCAAAAACCGCCGCACCTGCGCCTGCCTTATATGACCCGATTTTCTCCGCCGCCAGGCAGAACGGAGAAAGCGTGATTGTCATTGCCCCGTCTGCAAAGGTAAGCGGGACGGTGCGCGCCGCAGAGGTTGCCGCACTGGATTTTCCAGGGGTGGACATTCGGATTGTTGATTCATTATCCATCGCAGGGAACCTAGCCAGCCTGGTTCTAATGGCAGACGCGTGGGCAAAATCCGGAACGATCTGCGAGGAAATCGTCACCAGGCTTAACCAATGGAAATCGCGTGGACGAATTTATTTCCTGGTAAATACACTGGAATACCTACAAAAAGGGGGGCGCATCGGAGGGGCGAAAGCCCTGATGGGGGAACTGCTTCAGATCAAACCAATTCTGTGCCTGAAAGATGGACAGGTTGAACCTTTCGAACAGCAGCGCACCAAGAAACGGGCGCTGGCAAGGATTGTGGAAATCGTCGAAGAACAATGCCCAAGAGGACCGGAAGCCCATTTATGTGTGATGCAAGCCGATGCGCTGGAAGAAGCTCAAACGCTGGCGGCAGACCTCATGTCCAGAATGGCACTCGAACAAATCCCCATATATCAATTGCCTCCTGCCATCGTCGTTCATGGCGGACCGGGCGCGTTGGCGGTGGGCTTCTTCGTTCCCTAAATCCCCTATGGTATAATTTCTAAGCTTCCGCGAAAATCCCCACGATTTTACTTTTAGGAGTGCATTGTTATGTCAGGACACAGCCATTGGGCAACCATCCGCCGCAAGAAAGGCGCGGCAGACGCCAAAAAGGGCGCCATTTTCACTCGCCTTGCGCGCGAAATCGTCATGGCGGCACGGGAAGGTGGCGGAGATCCCGATGGTAATTTCAGACTGGCTCTGGCAATTGAAAAAGCGCGCGCCGGGAACATGCCGAAGGAAAACATCGAGCGAGCCATCAAGCGTGGAACGGGGGATGACAAGGATGGGGCTGTTTTTGAAGAGATCATTTATGAGGGATTTGGACCTCACGGCGTGGCATTCATGTTGGAATGCGTCACAGATAACCGCAACCGGGCAGTGGCCGAAATCCGTCACCTGCTCAACCGCGGAGGTGGAAATATGGCAGAAGCCGGCGCAGTTGGATGGCAATTCAGCCGCAACTCGTATTTCTCGTTCCCAGCAAACCAATTGAATTATGACAAGGCTTTTGAATTGGCCGTTGAGGCCGGTGCCGAGGATGTTCAAGAGGATGGTGATAACATAGAAATTATCGGCCCCGTGGAATCCTTCAAGAAGATCAGTGATGCTCTTAAAAAAGCTGAGGTCACCCCTGATGATGCCGGACTTCGAATGATCGCCAAACAAGATGTAGAACTTCCTGTTGATCAAACCTTATCAGTACTTAAGGTAATTGAATCGCTTGAAGAATTGGATGATGTAGCCAATGTTTTTCACAATTTGAAGATTTCTGAGGAAGCCCTGGCTACTCTTGAGGCAGAATAGTCCGGTAGTTCAGGTCGCGATCCCTGATGGAGCTTTTTCTAAATGAATGTTGTTCTGGGGATTGACCCAGGAACGGCAACAACTGGCTACGGCCTGGTGCGAAACTTGCCGGATGGTCAATTGGAAGCCATCTCATTTGGTACCCTCAAGACCCCAGCCGGCATGGAAGCCCATCGAAGACTATCCATGCTCTTCAAACAAATGAATGAATTGCTGCTTCTCCACCGACCGGATGCGGTTGCTGTGGAGAAGTTATTTTTTCAAAGGAATATTTCCACTGCACTAGCGGTTGGTCAGGCACGCGGGGTGTTGATGCTGGCAATCAGCGAGGCGGGATTGGACATGGCTGAGTATACTCCCAATGAAGTGAAGAAAGCAGTGACCGGGTATGGGAGTGCTGGAAAGCATCAAGTGCAGGAGATGGTGCGTGTTCTGCTGGCCTTGCAGGAAATCCCCAAGCCAGACGACGCGGCCGACGCCCTTGCCATCGCAATTACACACCTGAATACGCATATATACGGTGATAAATGATAGCGACCTTACGCGGCGAGATCACCCAAGTGGAAGACAATGCCTTTATTATCGAGACCGGGGGCGTGGGTCTGAGAGTTTTCATCCCAAAACCACTTAGTGAGCGAACCAAGGCAGGAGATGCGATCTTTCTTTTCACCCACCTGGTAATCCGGGAAAATGATTGGAGACTTTTTGGATTCGAATCGCAGGCAGACAGGGAGTTGTTTACAGTCTTGCTCAGCGTAGATGGTGTGGGACCAAGGATCGCCTTGGCGGTCCTATCGACCTTGAACCTGGAGACCATTCAACGTGCGGTTTTTGGGGACGAGCCGGATCTCTTTAGCCGTGTGCCGGGGGTGGGAAAAAAGACCGCCCAAAAGATAGTACTGTACTTGCATGACCGGCTGAAACCGATCACCGGCATGGAAAAATTGGTCTCCATGTCTGATGCCGATTCCGAGGTTCTTGCGGCACTAACTGCACTGGGTTATTCGGTCGTGGAAGCCCAGACTGCGATCCAGTCCATCCCGAAGGAAGCCCCGGATAATGTGGAGGATCGACTTCGGCTGGCACTGCAGCAATTTACAAGAACATAATCATTATTAGGCGTGGATACTCCTAATATCGGATGTGGAATCAGGGGGGTTGAATTCTCCTTTATCGAAAAATAAATGTATCCTGGAATAAATTGAATAACAGTAAAAAATAAGGGACGATTTTCAATATACGTTTGAGAAATAACAGGCATTATAATTCGGGGGCATTTTATTTTTCCAAGCATTTTGGTATAAAGTATGTCCCTTCTAACTGCAACCAACCTCTCCAAATCATTTGGGCCAATAGACCTGTTTTCAGGTATCACCTTTGCCATTCCGAAAGGCTCGCGGATGGCACTGGTCGGACCAAACGGCTGCGGGAAGACCACACTTTTGCGCATCCTGGTCGGGCTGGATGAACCATCGGGAGGGGGAGTATCGCGCGCCAAGGGCATTCGCATTGGATACCTGCCGCAGGAAGCTGAATTCGATCGGGAGGGAACCCTCTGGGAGGACTGTATAGCGGTATTCACTGACTTGATCGCCAGGCAGGGGGAATTAGAAAAACTCGAAGGTGAAATGTCTGACCAGGATACCCGCGAACAAGCCCTGAGGAGGTACGGACCGCTCCAGCATGAGTTCGAGCGAAGGGGAGGGTATACATACCACACACGCATAAAACAGGTGTTGACCGGCCTCGGATTTTCTTCGAGTGATTTCCATATGCCCCTCAACCACCTTTCCGGCGGGCAACGGACACGAGCGTTTCTTGGACGCCTTTTGCTTTCAGAGCCTGATCTGCTGATGCTTGACGAACCCACGAACCATCTGGATATCGCCGCAGTCGAATGGTTGGAAGGGTACCTGAGCCAGTGGGATGGTGCCGTGATCATAGTTTCCCACGACCGCTATTTTCTCGATCGGGTGGCAAACGGCATCCTGGAGATGATTTTTGGGGCAGCAGAGCACTATTCCGGAAATTACTCTGCATATCTGCAAACGCGTGAAGAACGCTGGGAACATCGCAAGGAAACCTTCGAGGCTGAAAAAGAGAAACTGCTCAAAGAAGTTGAATACATCAAGAAGAACATCTCCGGGCAAAATGTAAGCCAGGCAAAAGGAAAACTGCGCCGGCTTAGCCGTACCGTCCAGGCGATCGAGCAGATTGGCATGGAGGCAGTGGTCAATCAGAAGTGGATCGAGACTAGCGAAATTGTGACCATCGGGACTTCCCCATTTGGACCAGATGAAGCTGAACGACGGGTGCGGGCACTGCGCAGCCCGATCAGAACCCTCCCGCGATTGCACCTGAACCTGCGGATGGGTGTTCGATCTGGTGAACTGGTACTTCGGTCCAAAGACTTGAATATTGGCTACCCTGGAAGAATACTCTTCTCAGCGCCGGATATCGTACTCCGGCGTGGGGACTGTGCAGCCCTGATCGGACCCAATGGGGCTGGGAAAACAACCTTCCTAAAAACCGTATTGGGTCAATTGAAACCATTGGAAGGTGAGGTCAATCTGGGCGCCTCCCTGAAAATCGGCTATTTCGCTCAAGCCCATGAAGGATTGAACCCGGAAAATACACTTTTCCAGGAAATAGATTCTTACATGCCCCAGTGGTTGCCGGGACAAATCCGCGACTACCTGGGGAAATACCTCTTTTCTGGAGACGATGCTTTTAAGAAAGTTTCCATGCTGTCTGGAGGCGAACGAGGGCGTCTGGCACTGGCAAAACTTGCGTTGCAGGATACCAACCTGCTTCTTCTGGATGAACCCACCAACCACCTGGATATTCCCTCTCAAGAAGTATTGGAAGCAGTCCTGGAAAATTATGACGGAACAATTTTATTGGTCACCCACGACCGCTATTTAATAGATGCACTTGGCACACAAATATGGGAAATAGAAACGGATGAATCCAAGCTGACAGTTTTCGAAGGAACATACAGCCAACGCCGCGAAGAGCGGGAACGGCTGGAAGCGATACGTGTTGCCAATGCAACCCAAAAAATCAAGCCGGGTGTTAAGCAGCGACCAAGGGACCCAGCAGCGAAAGAAGAGCGCCGTCGGATTGCACGGCTGCAAGAATTGGAAAACAAAATCGCCGATTTGGAGACCAAGATGTCTGAACTCGGGCGGAAACTTGAAAATCCTCCCAAGGATACCGCGCTGGTCCGAAAATGGGGAAATCAATATACCGCACTTCAAACCGAGATGGACACTTGGCTCGTGGAATGGGAAGTGCTGCAAACCAGGTAATTACTGGTTTGATGCGCCCGGTTAAGAAATAGATAATGGAATGTGAATTAATGGCTTTCAGCGAGGAATCCCCATCCTTCTAATAAGATAATTAATCGGGGAAATTACGTTTTTTGCCAGATGGTTAACAGCATTTTTAATTTCAATCTCACCCGTTTTTTTTCGCCAGCATCGACCCATGCTGCCCTGGTCAATTCCAGTGTTTGATCATCCATTTGAACAAAATCCGCCCAGCGTTCAATTAAATAGGCGATCATTTCATCAGGGTCATCCCAGTACATGTATAAAGGAAATGTAATCTCGCTGATTTGGTGGTACCAGTTGCACCGGGTGGCTTCTTCGATCGCATCGTTAGCCGCCTGGTCGTCAGCGAGACCAGTTGGCAGATCATGCATACGACCAGTTTCGATGGGGACATCCCCCTTCAAGATTTCAACCGGCCAGCGATCCGCCAACGGACGCAGGTCCACAAGAGTCCCAAGGGGAACAAGAACGCGCCGAATTTCACCCAGGGCATGGACCATGCCCTCATGTTGAATTCATCAAAGAGACCAAGCCAGGATAGCCAGGTCGAATTTTTTTCCAGGGAAGGAAAGGTTAAGTGAATCTGCTCGAACAAACGAAATTTTCTTTCGGAGATTTTCAGGCCGGGAGGCAACCGCTGACAACAACGCTTCCTGGTCCGCATCGATACCGGTGGCATTTCTTACAGAAGGCGCATATCTCCACGTCAGGCGTCCATCACCACAACCAATCTCAAGCACGCGGAGACCATTAAAATCCACTGCATTTTTCAGGTGGACTATTTCAGTTCCTTCCGGATCTTTTTGGATGGACAATGGTCATGTCTCCAGGTTAATTCTTTAAATTTTTACCGATTTTCCAATATCCACAGGTTCAACATGGACAGTGATATCGGCGGGAGAGATGATGCCATGGATGGCTCTCTCGATCACTTCAGTTGCAGCATGGGCGTCGTTCAAGGTGCAGTTACCGTCCATGGTAATGTGCATGTCAATGAAGGTATGTGCGCCGGATGGACGGATGCGAATGGCGTGCGCGTCCACGACTCCCTTGACAGAAGCAGCAACTTTCTCGACCTTTTCAGCCAATCCCCTCGGGGCGGTATCCAGCAGAGCTGAAATAGTTCGCCAGCCGAGTTCTCCGCTGATATAAATAACAATCACGGCCACAATAAGGGCGGCAACCGAATCTGCATTGTTCAACCAGTCCAACCCATGGACGTAGCGGGCAATGGTGAGCCCGATTAAACCAACAATGACCACGGTGGATGACCAGATGTCGGTGCTGAAATGCAAGGCGTCCGCCTCGAGTGCCTGGCTTTTATATTTACGGGCAGCCCTGTACAGAATTCGGGAACGGGTAAAGTCGATCACTATCGAAGTGCCCATGACGATAAATGACCAAATGGAGGCTTCAACTTTTATATTGACATAAAACAAGCGCCGTATGGCTTCATAGATGATCCACCCCGAAGTTGCGAGGAGAAGCAGGGTTTCAAAGAGGGCAGACAGGTTTTCGATCTTACCGTGACCGAAGGGGTGTTCTTCGTCGGCGGGTCTGTCGGAAACATGGACAGCAAAGTAGGTCATGGCTGCTGCAACCATATCCAGACCGGAATGAGCAGCCTCAGCCATGATCCCCAGTGAGTTAGTCAACAGGCCAATGATCAGTTTAAACGTTGTCAACCCAACGGCTGCGAGGACGGAACTGAGAGCTGCGGAACGTTTATCTTTTCTGGCTTCCTGGTTTGTCATGGTTGTTATCCAAGTTTCAGGAAATTATATCTTATTAGCTTATGTGGGATTCTAGAAGGGAACATCAACTTTAGGCATATATACCCTGATTGCAGCCTCTCCACTGACCGGACACTTGTATTCACAGATGCCGCATCCAATGCAAACCTCCCGCAAGACATGGGGAAGTTGCAGGGATACACTCTTCCCCCCCGAATCCCAGACTTCCAACGTTTCCAAACGGATGGCTTTATCAGGTAATGGACACATTTCTTCGCAAACCAGGCAAGGCAGGTGATCAGACCAGGGAATGCACCTGTTCTGGTTAATATAAGCGAGGCCGATTACCTGTTCCCGCTTTGTATCCAAACTCAGCGGGGGGATGGCTTGGACGGGACAAACCTGCCCACAAGCATTACAAGAATAATCACAATATCCCAACCTGGGTGCCAGAATTGGAGAACCCAACCCAGCTGCACCGGCATCCAGGACTGCTGGTTGAAGCCCCCCGGTCGGACAGACACGAATGCATTCATTGCAACGGATGCACTTTGTGAAGGCAACCACATCAGAGTTCGTCTCCCACACTCCAGGAGGGCGAATCAAGTAAGGAGATAGGCGCTTGGCTGGTTGGTTGCTTTTCAGCAGGGCAATAACTGCCACGACGGCACCAGCTGCCATGAACCCCTCTTTAATGCCAGGATCATAACTTGTCTTTTTTTCAAGCGAAAACACCGGAAGGAATCTGGTCTGTCCGCGTGGACAAACTTCGAGGCAATCCAAGCACATGGTACATTCGGATGGGTCACTGGCATACTCTTTAGACGGATCGATGGTACCGGTGGGGCAAATTTCCGTACAAAGAGTACAGCCTTTACATTCCATCCCCACCCGGCGTCTGAAAATGGAAATCTTGCTCAACCAGCCAAGGGCGCCTCCCATTGGGCAGATATAGCGACACCAGAATCGGGCTGCCGATAAATTGAACAGGACAATTCCAAGGAAAAAAACTGCGTATAGCAATCCGTCCCGATAGAAAACGGGTTGGACCGGCAGGATCGATGGACGGATCCAATCATCAACGATTGACAGGGGGTTGGAAAGACCCGGGATCCGCAGCAATATAGCCTCGGCGGCGGTCACGACACGATCCAACGCCGGCCAGATACTTACGGAAAGTGTACGATTAAAAAGAGTTAAAGGATCGAAGAATAAAAGGGTCAAGTTCCCAAACACGGCTGCTACCAAGATAACTATGACCAAGTCGAATTTCACCCTGCGCCAACCCTCAGAGGGGGATGACCTTTTTTTCCTCCATTGTTTAAGCGGAAATAAATCGAAAATTGTACCCAAGGGACAAAGCCAACCGCACCAGGCACGCCCGAATACAAGGGTCAATATTAAGACAATTAGCGCCAGGGCAGATCCGATAAGGAGAGTACGGCTGGCGATCAGGTGCGCAAGCATTAAGAGGGGATCGATGCGCATAGGTAAATTGATTAGGTTGGCTGGTCCGCCATCCTGCCGGGACCAAACGAACAAAGCGATAAAAGTAATCAACGCCAGATACTGGATAGTTTTACGGATATTAATCCAGGGTCCGGAAACCTGTCCTTTCACCAGCCTTTTTCTTGCCTTTCCTGGGACAGCCAATTTTATATCCTTGTTCACGAAGACCCCAATGCTTACAGTTGAATTTGCTGGATATTTAGATTTTGAAGATCGCTCCGTCCCAGCCCCATTTGAGTTCCTCTAACAATATAAGCCAGGTCTTCGGGTTTCATCCCAAACAATGAGGTGGCATAACTGTCTGCCGCAACAACATCGGCACTTGCAATCACGGTATCCATTTTAATTACATCTGCAAGATTCCCCCCACTCGGTCCCCCTTGAGTCAGGATGCGAACTGCATCTATGACCGTTAATTGAGGTTTTATAAGAGTGTTGAGATCTGCGATACACTGACCCAGGTTAAAATGCAACTCCCCCCGATTTTGAATTACACCCATTAGATTCTTCATCCCCAAGGTCAATCGAGCTTCCCCATGGTGCTTGGCGATCGGGGCATTTATCAAGACATCGGCATTTAGAATATCATCATATACAGAGGTTGACGTCAGGATTTTTGCAGAGGGAATCTGGGTGGGAACATAGCGATACGCGAGCATTTTGACCATCTCACCGCCAGCTGCCTCGACCTGCTCCTGAATACCGCTTTCTTGGTAAGCCTTTTGCTGCGTCCCTCCAAAGGGAAAATCCATTACTTTCACACTTGCAGCACCGGCTTCAAGACACATTTTAACCAAGGTTCCCACGACCCAAGGGTTGGTCGTGGCTGCGTATTCATATGTATGATAAGCCACGCAGATATTGGGCTTGATGACTACATTTGCACCACTTGGGACGAATTTTCCCATTCCGCCCAGAGCTCCAACTGCCTGCCTGACCAGCAATTCGGGTTCACCCCCCCTAGTTACAACCATGTCGGGAATTGTGAGAGGCGTATCAGTAGGGGCAGGAAATGTGTCTGTTGAGTCAGGGGCGGGGTTTAATGGAGATAAAGATGGAGCTGGAAGTTGTTCTCCAGAGTCTGTGGGAGAGCCAGATAAGGGTGAAGTCGTTGGCAGGATCTGTCCGCAGGCATCCAGAACCGCGTTCAGGGTGACAATTCCAGCTCCGGCGGCAGCCATTTTGAGAAAATCCCGCCTGGAGTATTTACCCATTATTATCCTCCTTTTTAAGATCAGAGAATTTTACCCGGAAATTATGAAGATTTCTTTTTAGGCGCGACAGCCTTCCTGGTTTTTGATGGTACCTTGACATCACGCCTTTTTCTGATCGGCTTTTTTGCCTCCAGTTTTTTCGAAGATCGTTTTTTCTGGATCAATTTTTGAGGTGGTTTGGAAATAGGCTCAATTTTGGGGATAAACATTTCGTCGAATAATCCCTGAATGGACGGAGTACCAACGCCATCTAGTTTTCGGTGCAATTCGCTCCATTGCATGCCACTTACAAATCGCCAATTCAAAAACACATGACATTGGTAACCACCCAGCTTTAGATATAATCCATTATCGGTTAATTCCCTGCCTGGACGGATATATTCCAATCCGGTGACTTGGTCCGTAAATATTACATAACCATCCCTTGGTAAGGCAAGGGCTTCAGAGAGGCTATTTTGCACCAAGGTACCCCTTGCCTTGTCCATGAATGCAGCTGAGGACTTTATCCAACCATGAGTTTCAGCATACTTATTGTGATATATGACCAGACTGCGCTCTTCCCCAAGGAGATTGGAGTAGGCGAATACATCCTCATTAACTGAAGNNAGTGACCTCCTGTGGGTCAGAGGAAAGATACGGCTTTCATGGCCGCGAACCAACCCTTCATCCACCGACTCGTCCCATTTGGCATGACGGTATTCCATGCCGTATTTTTCCCGGTAACCTTCGATCTGGCCGTGGCCGAACATTGGCAGCCCTGGCATGGTTACCATCAGGGTGCACACACCAAAATACTTGCCCGTGGTGCCAAACTGCTCTGCAGCGGTCTTTTCATCGGGATTGTTCATAAAGTTCACATAGCGCTTAAGCACCTGAGGATCAAACTCCAACGTGTTCTTGATCACCTGGCGATATTTTGCATTATCTTCGTCCCGCAGCATATGCATAAAAGCCGAGTTATATACCCGGTGCATTCCAAGTGTGCGGACAAAATAACCTTCCATCATCCAGAATGCCTCGGCTAATAATAGAGTGTCCGGAACCTCCGCTGCAACCCGGTCCACCACCTCACGCCAGAATTCAATAGGAATTGCCAGCTCAAACTGGAGACGGGTCAAGCCATGCTCGGAACGGGATGGAATTGTTCCGCCATGTCCCGGTTCTGGGAACCACAATCGCTGGATGTGTTTCTTGGCCAGGGTCATGGCCGCGTCAAACCGGATGATGGGGAAATTTCGCGCTACATGAAGGATGGTTTGAATGACTGCCTCCCGAACTGCAGGGTTGGAATAATCCAATTGAGCGGTATCATTCCAAGGCATGGAGGTGCCATCGTTTCCGTGGTAGATATAGCGTGTATCACCGGTCCAGCGGTCAAACCGTTTGAAGACCACCGCCGCGTCAGATTTATCATAATAATGGTCTTCGATTTGAATCCCGACACGATCATCATTAGAGAGATCAGAACCATTAAAGGAGTAATTTGGGTAAGGTGGGAAGGGGGTTGATAGGAACCAGTCGGGGTGTTCCACCACCCAACGCGAATCAATACCCACATGATTGGGAACCATATCAGCTGAAAGACGGATTCCATGCTGCCATGCCCGCAAGCGCAGGTTTTGCAGCGCTTCCCATCCACCCAGGTCGGCTGCGATCTGATAATCCATCAGGGAATAAGCCGATGCCACTGCATCTGCTTGACCCATCATTTGTTTTATTCGTTGAGAAGCACGACTGCGTTCCCACAAGCCGATCAACCAAAGACCGGAAAAGCCGCGCTGCCTGAGAAGCTCCAATTCTTCATCCGGAATCTGGTTCAAGCGATTGATGGCGCGCTGGTATTTTCTCGAAAGCTGGTCCAGCCAAACGTAGGAGTTCTTGGCGATTAAAACCAGGCGTGGCATCCAATCCTTATCAGGGCTGAAACGTTCATACTCGGTACTGTCGATCCCGTAAAAATTGAGCACTGGTGCTTGCCCGGCAAAACCTCCGGCAAACCTGCCGCGAATCTCATCTTCCTTGACATAGTCAAGGGCACGCAATATTTTAACGACGAAACCCTCACCCAAGATGGAGCCCCATCGATTCAGCAAAAATTCCAATTGAGAAGAGAGTGAATTGGGGGCAATTCGGGCAGGCGCCAACAACACTTCGACCAGAGATTCTCGATCCATATATCTTGGATCCGGGTTGGGGAATCCAGGCTGTTTGTAGAAGAATTCCTTTAGCAATCGTACAGTCAGATCGTAAGGGCTGAATTTCCTTAAAATGTCTTCGTCGAAAAATTCCTTATACGGCTGGATGGCTGGATTTTGATTCGTGATGTGCAGAATAAGCATCTCCTCCAAAGCGGAGACAAGATTATGTCTACCATCGGTTTCCTGCCGCAAGTATTGCCTGGGATCCATTTCGCCCCGGTAGACCATGATCGGAGGAAAGTTTTCAATAAATTGCACAAGTACTGCATCTGCGTCAACTCCTGCCACTTCCAGGGCACGAGCCATGACCCCCGGGTTATTAGTCTCATAATGTCTGATTAGGATATGCAATATTTCGTCAATCAAGCCCAAGGCGAAAATATCACTGGCTGGAACCACCTGCCCCCGAATGGCAGTAATGCTTTCAGCAAACCGCCTCGCAGCAGCCAAGTCAGCGAAGACCACATTGCCATTCAACGAAAATAATTGCTCATCAAATTTATATTTTTCCCTGGCTTTGCGTGAAATGTGGAATTCGAAAGAATTGTGCATTTGAAATGGAGGAAGTTCAGGTCTCATACAAAAATTACCTCACGACCTTTGAAATCCGTTGATGAATCATTCCCCTGATCCACTTTTTTTCGAATTCGTACGCCCGTTGCCCACAATTCACCTAGCATGTCCTAATGATCTCAATAACTATTGGTACGGGTAAGTCGAATTGATTCGATTTCATGGATGGAAATATATTTCCACGGTTCATTTGAACCATGTAACCGTCCAAAAAATGGGCCGAAATAATGACAAAGAGCGGTCGTATCAGGCAAGCACCTTCCGATATACCCTGTGGTTCTTATACTCCACCCCGTTGAGATTTTTTAGGTCTGCCCTCATTTGCCTGGTAGTTTCTGCAACCTGGGTCATTTCCACAAACCTGAACTGCTTGAATTCCAGGATAGTTTTACCCATTTCGTAATACAAAAGTGCATTCCCGCCTGTCCCCTGGAACTCGGGTAATACCCCCATCCCGTTGCCTGATATTGTCTGTGTACGCTTCATTTCGAGCAGGATGTCCACCAGACCAAATGGGAACAAACGACCCTTGGCTCGCTGGATGGCTGCAGAAACATCCGGGAAGGTGAACAGGAAACCAACAATATCATCCGCATGCATGATGAGTTTGATCAGACGATGATTGGCAACATTGAAAACATTTTGGACAGCATAATCAATGTCACCCTGGGAGAAGGGATAATACTCCCAATTATGGATAAAAGTGCGGTTATAGGTCTCACCGATCCTGGGAGCCCAGCCAACCAGTTCCTTTTTACTTTTGAAGTGTTTGACCCATAAATTTCCACGCTTCATTGTCCATTGGGCGATTCGCTCGATCCGCTCCGGGATATTAAACGCTTCAGCAGGCAGATAGCAGGAGACAAAGTCAACTTCCTTTTCAAACCCCAAGGCTTCCACCAAGACCTGGTAGTAAGAGAAGTTATAGTTCATCATGGTCATCATCTGGCGGTGTTCCTGACCTTCAATTTGAATTCCATATCCATCGAAGGGGGAAAGCCCCTTTGGACCGACCACAGTATCCAATCCGCGCTCCCGTGCCCAAACGAAGACTGCCTCAAAAAGAGCCCTGGCAACTTCAAGATCATCCAAAGCATCAAAGAAATAGAATTGTGCTTTTTTAGTTTTGTGATAATCGTTAAAACGCCTGTTTACCCCCGCGCAAATGCGACCGACCACCTTACCCTCCCGTGTAGCCAGGAAAAAATCAGCCTCGGAATATTCATAGAAGGGATGTTTTTTCCGGTTGAGGGGAAGATATGCGTCCATGAACAAGGGGGGCACCCATTGGGGACAATCCTTGTACAAATCATAGTAAAACTCAACAAAGCGTTTAACCTGGGTTTTATTTTCGGTATCAATTTTTTCGATGGTCACCATGAGCGGCTCCTCATGAAATTGATTTAATGAGTAATAGTATAGTACATAAAGATGTTTCGGGGAAATGCAAGAATCCTGGAATTTTAAGAAATTTGAAACTCGCCTTTGGATTCCATTTCATGAGAAATATGCGATAATAAGTCAATATGCAATATCTAAGGTTAAGGAGGAATGGATGAGCACTCAGCATACTGAAGAATTCCGAGTTAATGGTGAAGAACTAATATCAAAAATCAAAGCTCTGGTTCATGAAGGAAATATCAGGAGGATTATCATCAAGGACAAGGATGGCAAAGTGCTAATCGAGTTCCCGATGACTATTGGCGTGGTCGGTCTTTTACTGGCACCCACACTGGCAGCGGTGGGAGCAGTTGCAGCTCTGGTTACTGAAGCGACCATAATAGTTGAAAAAAATACCTGATCGCCTGTTAATCGCGGTAAATTGATAAAGCGAATATTCTCCCATTCTAGACGGATGGTACTCCTGTTTGCGATGGGTGGAATTGTCACTCTGTCGCTGCTTTATTTATTGCTTTGGATGCAGTTGATTGGCAGTTTCAAGCTGCGAACAACAACCGACTTTATCGCATTTTACGCTGCCGGGTGGATCGCGCGATACGAATCCCCAAGCCAGGTTTACAGCCTCGACTCTCAAAGGGTGGTGGAGGAACATGTATCTGGATCTTCCATCCCAGCAAACCAGGTTAACCCATTTGTTCATCCTCCATTCGTTATCCCATTAATAAGCCTGCTAATAACCCCAGATTTCGTAAATTCTTATGAAAATTGGGCAATGGGGATGTTGCTCTTGTTAATGATCAGTTCCCTGCTCCTCATCTTTTCATTACCTTATTTAGGTAAAATGGATTCCTTGCTCCTTTTTCTTTCCGGTCTTCTTTTTTTTCCGGGAATGGTAAGCCTCTTGAATGGACAAGATTCCGCCATATTGCTTCTCGGTGCAGCAATCTGGTTCTATGGATTAGTAAAAGGTAAATTTCATATAGCGGGGATTGGATTGGCATTGACAACCATTCGTCCCCAAATATCGATCATACTGGCAATCCCATTTCTATTTAAATTTCGCCGCATCTGGTGGTGGTATTGTGGAGGGATTGCAGTTCTTGCTGCAACAAGCATCCTGATCTATGGAGTGGAGAATGTTCAAGGCTTTCTGCGAATATTAACTGTCAGTGCGAGTGGCGAAGGGTATTTAATTAACGAGCGAGCCATGGTCAATTTTCTGGGGCTGCTTAGAACCATATTTCCCGGCTTTTCTCCGAATGTCTTGCGATATGCAATCTGGCTCTCCTATTTGGTTGCCATTGCAGGGATTTGCCTGTTGTGGTTAAGAGCAAACCTTGCCATTGAATATTACGTGACCCTGGCAGTAATTATCAGCATATTTTTCAGCCCACATTTTCATTATCACGACCTGGTCCTGCTATTACTGCCGTTATTTGGAATCATGCGAATCCTGATTCAAAAGGGGGTGGCTACCGAGGCAGCGCTGGCTTTGTCCATGTCCTTATTGTCGCTATTAATGTTACTCAATCATCTACTTCCTCTGTTTCATATCATGCCATATGTTTTGATGATGGGGCTTCCGGTTTTTGGATTCTTTTTGACAAAGAAAAGCAATCAGCTAAACCTGTAATCTGGTCGCAAAATATGTTTCCAACCAATGGATCAAGACCTTCAAGTACAAAATTAATTAGAAAAGAATTTTAAATGAGAAAGGTGGCGTTTGATATTCGGTTATGGCGCCGAAATTTATTGAATTATTAAAGGGAGGACCGCATGAAATCATCCCGCAAAGAACTATGGTTCAACACCCCTGGCAGGCGTGGATTTCTAAATATCACCTCCGAGGTTGAGACGGTTGTCAGGGATAGTGGCATCCGCGATGGGTTGTGCCTGGTAAATGCCATGCACATCACGGCGTCCGTCTTTATCAATGACAATGAGGGAGGCTTGCACCACGACTATGAAGAATGGCTCGAAGGATTGGCGCCGCATGAACCGGTAAGCAGATACTGGCACAATCGCACCGGGGAAGACAATGCGGATGCACATCTCAAACGGCAGGTGATGGGTCGCGAAGTGGTAATAGCCATCACTGAAGGACGCCTGGATTTCGGTCCGTGGGAACAAATCTTTTATGGTGAATTTGATGGACGCCGCCGGAAGAGGGTGCTTGTGAAAATCATAGGAGAATGAAAGCACCCAAATAAATAGTGTGTTAAAAGTATCCACATGCTGGTACCAAATCCAAATGAAGCATGGTTTATTAACAGAATGAAGTTTCCAAGAGTGTCATAGGAGCAGTGGCATGAAACGCTTACGATGGTATGACTACCTCACGATCAACCTGTTCTGGTTGGGATTGAACATCCGCAACAATGCACTCGGCTCGTTCTTCATGCCCTATCTGGTAAATATCTTTGCACCAGAAATGATCAAGAACACCGCTCTCGGAGCGATGCGTTCAGCGGGGTTAGTGATAGCAATGCTGGTCCAGCCGGCAGCAGGACTGCTGAGTGACAGGTCGACCTCCCGTTTCGGTCGACGCCGCCCATACATCCTGGTTGGGGCAATATTCGATTGTCTGTTCCTGGCAGCCATCGCCCTTTCATGGAATTATTGGGCCCTGTTGATTTCTGTGCTGATGATCCAATTTTCATCAAACATATCGCACGGTCCGTTGCAAGGGTTGATTCCGGATCTTGTCCCGGATGATCAAAGAGGGCGGGCTTCAGCCTTCAAGGCTGTCATGGAATTGTTGCCACTGATCCTGGTAAGCCTGACGATAGGCAAAATGGTCGGTGCCGGTCACCTGGATGGCGCGATATTTGTCACGGGTGCCTCATTGCTCGTTGTGACGTTGATCACGGTGATCTTTGTCAAGGAAACACCCCTCCAGGAAAAACCGTCCACTCCTTTCTGGCCACCCATGGTGCGCGTGCTGGGAATGCTGGGAGGAATCATCCTCGGTGGGCTTGCTGGGCTTGCTGGAGGTGCAGTCTTCGGAGGACTCGCGGGGTTGGTCACCTTTGTCTTTGCAGAAAAAGCGGTTGCGTTATCAGTTGGGGTAGGTGTGGGCGGGGCGGTGTCAATGGCGGTTGCGGTTGTTGCGGGAGTCTGGGCTGGATGCCTGGGAACGCTGGGAAAGCAGGCGCGCGAACAATCCTCGTTTGTCTGGTGGATCGCCAACCGTTTGATGTTCCTGGCAGCTGCCACCTCCCTGCAGGGTTCAATATTGTTTTTTGTGCAGTACGCCTTCATGCTGACCAATGAGGGGGCTGCCAGTTTGACCGCCAACTTGACGATGGTCATCGGTGTATTTATCCTGTTGACCGCCTTGGTTAGCGGCTGGATCTCCGATCAGATCGGGCGAAAAAGATTGGTGAGCATCAGCGGAATTGTTGCAGCAACGGGGAATGTTTTATTGCTGGTCACCATCTGGGTGCCGAACCTGGTAATAGTTTATACTGCCGGGACAATCATTGGTGTGGCAACCGGGTTGTTCATGACTGCCAATTGGGCTCTCGGCACGGACCTGGTACCTCCCGGTGAGGCAGGACGTTATCTGGGCATCTCGAACCTGGCTGGTGCGGGTGCCGGAATCATCGGTGCGGGTATCGGTGGGCTGGTGGCGGATTATATTAATCACTACTTTATGGGATTGGGATATTTCGCGGTTTTTGCCGCGTATGCCCTGCTCTTTGCGCTGAGCAGCATCACATTAATAGGGATGAGAAAAGATAAAATAGATGCGTGACCTGATTTGTCTATTATTTTTATTAGGCCAAGCCTCTCACAGGATTTGAACTCCCCCCCCAGGTGACAACCTATAAAATCGTTCCGAAGGATATGCTGTCTCTCTATCCGCGATTTTCCTCTTCAGATAGCAACATCACCTTATACGCTTCGGCATATCCCAGTCCATGTTCCTTACCCTCATCTGAAGCCCACTCGCGAATCATTTTCTCAGGATCCCAATCTCCCAACTGGCTGACATGTTTTTTTAATGCGGAGATCTTTTTTTCAATTGTGGCAGCAATATCCACCCAGGTATCGGATTTCTCTGATCCATGGACAAAAAGCCGCTTAACTTTATGTGGATCAAAACCTTCCGCCAGTAAATCGGTAAAAATCAGCCGCGTCTCGGAAGAAGGGAAGACTGCATATAGGGCAGCCTGGGCGGCAGCCCTGTGGTCGGGGTGATTGATATATCCATTGCCATAAAACACTCCTTGGGGGTCACCGATCACAACCGCTTCGGGCTGATATTTTCGGATGAGGCGGGTAAGGTCCCGCCTTAAGTCCAGGGTTGGCTCCAATTCACCATCCGGATAATGCAAGAAGGCTGTTTCAAGGATTCCAAGTTCGTAGTTCGCACTGGACTGTTCAGCTTCCCGCAGGCGGGCAAGCGCCAGCTTGTGATCTGATCCTTTATCTGGATCGTTTGATCCCGCTTCTCCACTGGTAACAATTACAGACACGACCTCACAACCGGACTGCACCCAGCGAGCCAGAGTCCCTGCAACAGTAAATTCCTGGTCATCAGGATGGGCATGGATGGACATTGCACGTTTGGGTATGTACTCTGGTTCGCTCATGGGAATTATTTTACCTGATTCACATTAACACAGCAAACTTCTCATATACGATCAGGATCTGCGGAACTTTTGATCAGAAAATAAATTCATGCTGCTGGGAGTCATTTCACCTTTTCCACACTGGCTCCATCCGCTGCGTGACAGATATATACCTCAGGCTGTTTTCCAGTCATTTTCGCATATCCGTTCCCCAAATCGCAAGCAAAAAATTCAACAGCCTGCCGTGAAACAAGATTTACCGTGCATCCACCGAAGCCAGCACCGGTGAGACGAGCTCCGTAACAACCGGGCAGGGATTGCGCCACCGTGACCATCGTATCCAATTCGGGACAAGAGACTTCATACAAGTCGCGCAGGCTGACATGGCAGTCGTTCATCAGTTTACCAAACCCGGCGGAATCGTTTTTTTCAAGCAGGTTGATCGCCTGATTTGTACGAGCGATTTCATCTACGACGTGCTGAGCCCGCTTTGCCACGATTGTCGGAAGTTTACCCACATACCGACGAAACTGGTCAACCGGAACATCTCTTAGCGCTCTTATATTAGGCATATGCCCCTTTAATATCCGCACTGCCTCTTCACAGGAAGCGTGGCGGTCATTATAAGCACTATTTGCCAAAGACCGGCGGACAGAAGTATCTGCGATGACAATCACAGCCTCCCCAGGCAATTTCATAGTGTGGTATTCCAGCGAACGGCAGTCCAGGTAAAGCAAGCGATCTTTTACACCACAGGCAGAGGCGAATTGATCCATAATCCCGCAGGTCACGCCTACATATTGGGTTTCGGCCTTCAAACCAATTTGTGCTAGTTGGATAGGAGGGAGGGTCCAAGCCCCCAGTTTTTCCCATGCCACTCCGAAAGCCATCTCCACCGAGGCTGAAGAACTCAACCCGGCTCCACGCGGCACCTCCGAGGCGAAAACAGCCTCCAAACCGGGGGTATCCAAACCCGCTGCATGGATTGCCCACAGCACTCCTGCCGGGTAACGTGCCCAAGTGGAGAGTGGCAATCCATTAGAATCCTGCTTACTCAAAACAGATTGTTGATCGAATGTGGTTTCCTCTCGCAGGTCATAGGCGAAAAGGGTGGATCGTGCGGTTCCGGATCTTCGAAAAGCAATCAGCGTATTCCGGTCTATCGCGGCAGGAAGGACAAATCCATCGTTGTAATCCACATGCTCGCCAAGCAGGTTGACCCGCCCTGGTGCACGCGCAAAAAATTCCGGAGGGGTTCCGAAGTGGTTGGTAAATGCGGTCAAAAGATTCTGGCGCAGGTTTATGTTCAAATCTCAAAACACAGATGTTCCATGAAAAGGGGGGTAAAGGAAGCCTGGGAGGTTAATTCAACATATCCTATCTTTCTCGCAATAGTCTCGGCCTCCTGGCGTTTGTCCACGGAGACGAGCATTTGTTTTGCCCCCACTCCGGCTGCATTCCCCACCTGTTTGAAACGATCCAGCGGTAAAGGTGGAAACATTCCAGTCCGCACAGCAGAGCGCAGATCCAAATATGTACCAAACGCCCCGGCTACGATAAACTCGTCAAGGTCGGGATACGCTAACCCTGCATTTTTCAGCAGGATCTCAACTCCAACCCGGATGGCGGATTTCGCCAATTGAATTTCATTGACATCATTCCGGGTTACTACCAGGTCGCGGCCCAATCCCGTATCAGCGGCAGGAACCAACACGATTTCAGTTTTTGCACCACTCAGCATGACCCCCGTGCGCTTGATCAATCTGCCGTCTTGAAGTGCTGCAACTATATCCAGGATCCCAGAACCACAAATGCCCACTGGTGGCAGGTTTTCAATGCTTTGCCACAGAATTTTGTCCACTGACCAGAGGGCGCGCTCTATGGCTCCTGGTGCAGCCCGCATCCCTTCGCGAATGTGGGCACCTTCAAAGGCAGGTCCCGAGGCGCAGGAGCAGCAGGTGATCCTACCATTTGCAATCAGGCTAATCTCTGTATTCGTTCCAATATCAAGGGCAATAATATTGCGGGGAGATCTCCAAACATCAGTAGCTAAAAGGAAAGCAATGTGATCAGCCCCAACATATCCCGCAACTACCGGGGGGAGATACACTTTCGCCCCTTTCCAGAGATTTAATCCCAAGTCACTTGCCAGGAAAGACAAGGACTGAGTTGTTGCCGGAGCAAAGGGGGCACGACCGAGCTGTTCCACAGGCAATCCGGCGAAAATATGGTGCATGGCAGTATTGCCCACAAGGACTGCATCCTGGACGGAATCGGGGGAAATTTGAGCCTCAGCCCTCATCTCGGCGAGCATGTTGTTCAAGGCATCCATCAGCACCTGTTGGAGTTTTCTTGTACCATTTAGCTCGCGTCCTGCATAACTGATACGGCTGATAATATCTTCTCCAAATGCGATTTGGGGATTCATTGCACCAGACTTTGCTGCTGTCTTTCCGGTTTCAAGGTGGACAAGATAGGCTGCGAGTTTGGTGGTTCCAATATCCACAGCCAGACCATACGCGCCCGGAGCATGTACGGCTGGATTGACGGAAATGCGGGTCTCCAGCCCCTCGACTTGCAATCGTTGGGCGGAGGTCAATGATTCGGGAGGGATATCGAGTTTAATATCACTGAGCGGTTCTGCCTGGCAAGCTAGGCGGAACCCGCCAGCCAGTTCAGACTGGTTAAAAACTGACTCCTCCACCATTGTGGGAGGAGTCAGCCTTCCGACCACCAGCTTAACGCGGCACTCTTCGCATGTCCCCGCACCCCCGCACACCGATGCCAGACCCACCCCGGCTGCCTGGGCAGCATCCAGCAGCGTTTGACCCGAATGGGTTACACCGCGCCGCCCCAACGGTTCAAAGTCAATATTGAAAGACTCAGGCATGACGGTATCGGCACCTTTCACGCAAGCTGCATATTTCACATAGATCGGTCTGCGCCATTTCCTTCCCGATGCCGACCACAAACGAGATGGACTTTTTCGGCAGCATCATTCCGCCGGAAGTGAGTTTGATGCCGATGTTGGAGGGATCCGCCAGGGCGAATATTTGGGGCTGGCCAACTTCAACGGGCCACCCAGGTTCACCCGGACTTAGTGGTGTGGAAGTTGTCAAACCATTAGTCTGCGCTTTTTCTCCCAAGCGACTGCAGATCTGCTGGCTGAGAATTTCCACAGCAGCATTAGCCAAACCATCGAGGGAAATACCGAGCAGGGGATTATTTGCGAATATTCTGGAAGCATGGTCTTCGAGTTCCGAACCGATGGTACAAACCACCGAGGTGACCTGTTCCGCCCCTGCCAGGTGGCGTGCAACCAATGAGCCTCCGAGTTCAAACCCCCCGTTTAAAATGATCCGTTCGTGACGATGTTCGGCAACATCAGCCTCGTGGATAATCACCGCCGGGTGAACTTTTTGGAAACCTTCTTCCAATGCTTTTTCAGCAGCCCTCAAAATGGAAGGTTTTCTTAGGCGGACGACTTCCGGATCAACCCCCTCCCCGCGTAGAACGTCATCCACGTTTAGTTGGAGATTATATTCATCACCAGGTTCCATCCTTATGATTTTACTCCATACCCACCCCCACCCGGAGTTCGGATGGATAACACATCCCCCGGTTCCAGATCCATGCTCCCTTTACCTGGAAGAGAGATTTCTTTCCCCTCCCGGATGAGGATGTTTTCTCCCAACATCCCTGGCCTACCGCCCGCCAGTCCATAGGGTGGAAATCTCCGACGTTCACTGAGCCAGGTCGCCTGACAACCCGTCAGCACTTGGATCTCACGGATTATCCCATCCCCCCCGCAAAACTTACCTTCCCCCCCTGACCCTCTGCGGAGTTCATATCGAAGAACTCGCAGCGGATAGGCATATTCGAGTGCTTCCACCGGAGTATTGAGCGTATTGGTCATGTGCGAATGGATCCCGGAAGGGCCGTTTGATGATGGACGGGCACCCATCCCACCGCCAATGGTTTCATAGTAGGTAAATGCCCCAGCATGTTGCATCAAATCATCGGTGGACAGGGAATTTCGTTGGGAACGACCGATGGTGATATTGTTCATCGTCCCTTGACTGGCTGCGGGTACCCTTCCAGGGCATGCTTGAGCCAATGCGCCAAGCAAAACATCCACGATACGCTGGGAGGTTTCCACATTTCCCCCTGCAACCGGCGAAGGGGATAATGCATTGACGACCGTACCTGGTGGAGCGATGACTTTTATGGGAACAAGGCATCCGGCGTTGTTGGGGATATTCATTCCGAGCAGACAAAGGAAGACATAATAAACAGCTGAAAGAGTGATGGCATAAACCGCGTTGACGCTGCCTTGCTGCTGCAGAGCAGAACCGGTGAAATCCACTATAGCCGAATCCCCCTTGATGGTCACGGTAACGCATATCGGCACTGGAATGTCATCCAAACCGTTGTTATCAAGGTGGTCTGAAAATCGGAATTCACCATCGGGAATGGATTTAATCAAATAGCGGGTCATGCGCTCGGAATATGCCAGAAGTTCCCCTTCCACGTGAACTACTTCATCCTTTCCATAACGGGCAACCAAGTCCAGAAGCCGGTCCACCCCGCGCAGGTTGGCAGAGATCTGGGCAAATAGATCGCCACGGCGTTCCTGGGGGGTGCGGACATTGGCTAATATCAAATCCAAGATCCCCTGATCCGGTTGTCCCGCATTGACAAGTTTAACCGGAGGAATGATCAAACCCTCCTGGTAAATTTCACGCGCCACGGGCATGGAACCCGGTGACATTCCTCCAACATCCGCATGATGAGCCCGATTGGCGACGAAACCAATCCTGACCCTTTCTTCACCCTTCTCGTTTGGATATACAGGAGTGAAAGAGGGCGACAAGAAAACGGGGGATATCATGGTAATGTCTGGCAAATGGGTACCTCCCTGGAATGGATCGTTCAGGATGATCATATCCCCCGGATCCATATCCCCTGAGAAATTATCCACCGCTGCCTTTACAGCCAGGGGCATCGACCCAAGATGAACCGGGATATGGGCAGCCTGGGAGATCATCCGTCCATCAACATCGAAAATGGCGCATGAAAAATCCCGACGCTCCTTGATATTTGGTGAAAAGCTGGCTTTTCGAAGGACCGTTCCCATTTCCTCCGCAATTGCAGAAAATAGATGCTTAAAAACCTCCAATCTGATCGGATCGATAGTCATTGCTTCACCTCAATGAGCAGGTTATTATATTTGTCCACTTCAACCTTGTCCTTCGGACCGACCAGGATGGTGGTATCGGACCGGGTAATGACTGCCGGACCATGAATGGAATTGCCGTGTTTCAGCGATTCAGCCTGAAAAAACGGTGTTTTCATTACACAGTTGGAAAAGACGACATCACGTGATTCGAGAAAAGCATCAACTGGATCTGACCCGTGTACGGGCATGGGAGTAAAAACTGGAAGGTCTCCCAGTCCGATGGCTCGTACCCTCAGGTTCACCACCTCAACCGGGGATGAAGTATTCGCGTAACCATACTCCTGCTCATGGATTCGGTGAAAATCCTCGAGGATATTACTGCTGAAAGGCACGATCAATTCATATGATTGTCCTTGATAGCGCATATCGAGAAAGCGCTCAAGGCGAATGAGGCTTTTGTCCACCCCTTCGGTTGAAATGTCGTTTCGTCCTTGTTCAGAAAGGACATCCAGCTTGGCAGAAAGTTCTTTGAGGGGAGTATTTCCGGGAAGCATTACCGTGAGCGAGTAGTCCTTAATTACATCCGCAGCCAGCATCCCGAACGCGGAAAAAGTGGAGGCCAGCGGCGGGATAAGCACGAGGGGAATGCCCAACTCTCGAGCCAGATCGGCAGCATGCAGCCCCCCTGCACCGCCAAAGGAAAGCAAAGTGAAGCGCCGCGGGTCGTGTCCACGTTCCACCGATATAACACGCAGGGCACGTTCCATGTGGGCATTTGCCACTGCCACCACACCCAGGGCAGCCTGTTCTGGGGTTAAATTCAACTTATCGCCCAGTTTTGAGATGGCCGCGTTGGCACGGGAGCCATCCAAAGGCATCTGTCCTCCCAGGAAATGATCGGCGGGTAAGCGGTTGAGGACCAGGTTGGCATCGGTGACGGTGGGTAAATCGCTGCGACCATAACATGCTGGACCGGGGTCTGCTCCGGCAGATTGAGGACCGACAACCAGCGACCCGCCCTCATCCACATGGGCAATGGAACCACCTCCAGCGCCTATGGTGTGAATGTCCAGCAATGGAATATGAATTGGGTATCCGCTGACGATGGCGTCCGTGGTGATCTTCGTTTGGCCATCAATCACAGAAACATCAGTGGACGTACCTCCCATGTCAAAGCCAATAAGGCGGTAGCCTCCAACCGGGTTAATCATTTTGCCAACATATTCACAACCGATCACACCTCCGGCCGGGCCTGAAAGGATACAGCGTACGCCGAATTTTCGCGCTTCCACCGGGCTGATATGACCCCCATTAGACTGCATGACACGCAGACGCGATAGCGAAGTAATATTACTTTCGAGGTGTGCTAAATATTTATCCACCACCGGGGAAACGCAGGCGTTTATAACGGTGGTGCTGGTACGTTCATATTCCCGGTATTCGGGAAGTATTTCAGAAGACAGGGAAACCTGGAAACCAGCAGCATGCAATTCAGCAGCAACCGCCTGTTCATGCTCCGGGCGTAAAAACGAGAATAACAAGCAGATCGCCACATTGTTAACATTTTGTGATTTGATCAGGGAGATGATCTCTGACACCTGCACGGGATCAACCGGCCGCAGAATTTCACCGGTGTGGGATACCCTTTCATCCAATTCAAATCGTAATTCTGCCGGGATGAGCGGAGGGGTCGGATCAGCGAATAAATCATAGAGAGCGGGACGATCCTGCCGGCCGATCTGGAGAACGTCTCGGAAACCGCGGGAGGTAATTAATGCAGCCCGTGCTCCTTTGTGTTCAAGGAGCGCGTTGGTCGCAACCGTAGAACCGTGAATAATGGTCGCCTCCTGGGTCCTCTTTTCCGCATATATTTTCTTCAAACCATTTAAGACTGCGATTGCAGGATTTTCAGGCGAGGAGGGAAGTTTGAAGGTTTGGATTTGTTGAGACGCAGAATCATAGATCACGAAATCAGTAAAAGTCCCACCGATATCTATCCCGATGCGGAGTGAACTCATTGGCAAATTATAACTTCAAGCGTTGACATTGCCCAACATTGGCACTAAACTGGAATTGTCTTGGAGGAAACATGCAGATTGAATTGACCCGCCCTGGTCCTTTGCTTAACCCCGATGGCAGCCTTGCCCAGGTTGGGTGGGCACGCCAACCCATCCTGGATTGCAACCTGGAGGCAGCCCGTTTCTATTCTCTGCGGGCATTTCAACGATTCCGCCTCAAGCGCTGGGATTATTATGCAGTTTTTACACCAGAGCGTTTCTTCTCCGCCACCGTCGCCAACCTTGGCTATGCAGGGAATATCTTTGTGTATACGATGAATTTTAAAACCAGCGAACTCCATGAAGAAGGGGTAATCCTCCCTCTGGCAAAGGGAATTACTCTACCCCGCAATAACATTGAAGGCGACAGCCTTTTTGAGAACGGAAAGGTCAATTTAACTTTCAGTCTGCGTCCAAACCAGCGCCACCTGGCTGTTTCGTGGCCGGAATTTCATAATGGAGCCGGTATTACCGCTGATATCTCATTGGTCTGCCCGCCAGGATTCGAATCAATGAATATCGTAATTCCGATCGGCAGGAAGCGGTTCTATTACAACCGCAAGATAAACTGCCTGCCAGCGAGCGGATTTATCAAATACGGTGATCAAACTGAAGTGTTGAATCCAAAGAATTGTACAGGATCCTTGGATTGGGGACGAGGCGCCTGGGAATACAAGTCATTTTGGAATTGGGCAAGCGCGTCCGGCTTTTTACCTGACGGGCGGACTGTGGGTATTAATCTTGGCGCCGGCTTTGGTGACCTGATCAGGGCGGGAGAAAATGCGCTCATCCTGGATAACCGAATACACAAACTTGATCAAGTAAGGTTTGATTATGTTTCAGGTGAATACATGAAACCTTGGAAGTTCACTGACCGTGAAGGTCGGTTGGACCTGGTGTTTACCCCCTTCAAGGATCGTATCGCACGCACAAATTTGGCAATCATAACAAGTGAAGTGCACCAAGTATTTGGGCATTATAACGGGAAGGTCCTATCGGATGACGGAAAAATAATTCAAATCAATAATTTGATCGGATTTGCAGAAGAACATCATGCACGCTGGTAACCCTCTTTGGGCTTTAAAATCCGTTATGGATAGTTTTCCAGATTAGGATAAATTTCTCTATTCACAAAGGAGACTCAATGGATTCCAACACAGCCATCACAAAAAAAATATGGATCGCAATTATTTTCCTGGCATTCTCTGGTCAATTGGCATGGGGAGTGGAAAACCAGTTCTTCAATACATTTATGTACGATAAAATCACCCCCGACCCGCGACCGATCTCTTGGATGGTTGCAGCCAGTGCAATAGCGGCTACTTTGACCACCGTCCTGATGGGCACTCTCTCCGACCGGTCGCGAACTCGATGGGGACGCAGAAAACCGTTCATCCTGTTTGGCTACCTGGCATGGGGTATTTTGACTGCCTTGTTTCCATCCGCTGCTTTTTTTCGTCCGGTAACTTTGGCAATCGGGATGGCGATCCTTTTCGACTGTATCATGACCTTTTTCGGATCGACCGCCAATGACGCTTCCCTGAATGCATATATTACAGATGTAACCACAAACGAAAACCGCGGGCGTGTGATGGGGGTGGTTGAAATCCTGACATGGGTTGCCATCTTAATTGTTTATGGGGGAGCAGGCATGATCATCCAAGCATTCGGTTACTACTCATTTTTCTACATAATTGGCGGGTTGGTATTTATTTTGGGATTGATCGGCAGTTTCTTTATCAATGAAAAACTGGTCACTGAGAAACCGAAAGGGAGTTATTGGGGTCAGATCGTCGATAGTTTCCGTTGGAAAAACCTGGTATCCAACCGGAGCTTCTTCCTTGTCTTGATTGGGATTTCGCTATGGGCAATTGCCCAAAATGTTTTCTTTCCCTACCTGATGATTTATCTACAGCATTATATTAAATTGGATACGATTAGTGCAACCATCACCATAGCAATTTCCATCCTTGTAGGGGGAATCGCGCTGGCATACCCACTCGGGTTGTTGATTGACCGTTGGGGGCGAAAGCCCGTGGCACTGCTTGCAGTTGCTGCGGAGATGGTTGGGCTAATCCTTTTTTCAATATCAAAATCACTCGTCCCACTGGTGGTCACAGGGATTTTATGGTTGATCCCCCTGACCGCTTGGACAATTGCCACTGGCACATGGAGCAAGGACCTGTTTCCTGAGGACAAGAGGGGACAATACGCTGGTTATTACCTGTTCTTTTGGGTGATGCTGCCAATGATCCTGGGTCCGCTTACCGGGGGCTGGTTGGGAACACATTTTGGAATCCCAACCGTGATCAATGGGCAGGCAGGATTTATCCCGACTCCCATCCTTTTCCAGGTGTCCGGGATAGCGACATTGTTGGCGGCAGTCCCATTATGGTTCGTAAAAGAGAAGAAATCAACCGAGTAAGATGTACTTTTGGGAGAACCGATAATATATGTCCTGGAAACCAGTACCCGGTAATATCATGACCCGTTGGGCCAAGGGGGTGACCCCCGATAATGCATGGAAGGAATATCCCCGTCCACAGATGGTCAGGAGTGAGTGGGTGAATCTAAACGGGTTGTGGAAATATGGAATCAGTTCACGGGATGAAGAATATTCCGAGGTTGTCGAAGGTGAAATCCTGGTCCCATTCCCAATCGAGTCTGCACTTTCCGGGGTGAAACGCGCCCTTGACCCTGGAGAGAAATTGTTTTATCGAAGGGATTTTTCCATCCCAGAAGAATGGATAGGGAAGCGTGTCCTGTTACATTTCGGTGCGGTGGATTGGGAGGCAACCGTCTGGATCAATGGACAAAAATTGGGAAAACACCAGGGGGGATATATCCCATTTCAATTCGATATCACCGACTTGATCACCAAGAAACAAAATGAGCTGGTGGTGTCTGCGTGGGATCCAACAGACAAGCATTGGCAGCAGCGCGGGAAGCAAGTGCGCAAGCCTAGGACCATCTGGTACACGGCCGTTTCCGGAATATGGCAGACGGTCTGGTTGGAACCTGTTCCACAGACATACATTGTCAATTTGAAGGTAGTGCCAGATGTGGATAATGGATCTGTAAGTATTAAGGTAAAACTGGCTGGTGTGCAACCGAATATGGAAAGCGTTTGTATCCAGGTATTGGATGAGGGGGCTTTGGTCGCTTTTATTGAAACAAAAAAGGGTGAAAATGAGGCCAAAGTTTCCATTCCAGACCCGAAACTCTGGAGCCTGGAGTCACCGCATTTATACGACCTGGAGGTAATTGCAGGGGAGGACAAAGTTAGCAGTTATTTCGGGATGCGAAAGTTCAGCATAGAAAACGGACGATTTAGCCTAAACAATCGACCATATTTTATGCTTGGGCCTCTCGACCAGGGATACTGGCCGGATGGGCTTTATACTGCTCCTTCAGATGAGGCATTGCAATACGACATCAAACTGGTGAAAGAATTGGGCTTTAATATGCTGCGCAAGCACGTCAAGGTTGAACCTGCACGCTATTACTATTATTGTGACAAGATGGGACTGATCGTATGGCAGGATATGATCAGCGGCGGGCGGGTGCAATCCGAGCGGGAAGCCATCTGGGCGCTTGTGTTCAACCCAAAACGGAGAAATGACCGGGCATATCAACGTTTCGGACGGGAGGCTGCTGAATCCCGTGATAATTTCCGCCATGAACTGGGCGAGATGGTGGAAAGCCTATTCAATTTCCCCAGCATTGGGGTTTGGGTACCTTTCAATGAAGGGTGGGGTCAATTTGATGCCAAAACCGTGGGCGAATGGGTCAGGACTATTGATCCGACACGCCCTGTTGACCATGCGAGTGGCTGGTTTGACCAGGGGGGAGGTGATTTTACCAGCCGGCACATTTATAATTTTAAGCTCAAACCAATTCCACCAGTGGGAGACCGGGCGATGGCGTTGACAGAATTTGGAGGGTACAGCATGAAAGTCGACGGGCATCTGTGGAATCCATCCGCAGAATTTGGGTATCAAAAATTCTCCAATCCTGAGAGTTTAACCAAGGCATATATCTCACTAATCGACAACCAATTGGTGCCATGGATCAATGCCGGACTCTCGGCTGCGATATACACTCAAACAACCGATGTGGAAATCGAGGTGAACGGCTTCGTGACGTACGACCGGGAGATCGAGAAGATGGATTTCAGGAAACTGCGGGAATTGCATTATGGAATTCAGAAACGATGCAACAATTTGTAGAAAACGGTTGGGAATGAGGGTGGGTATGCTTCCCGCAGGATGACAGTCTCTTTACCTCCCACGGTATAATTACCGTATGTCAAAGACAAAAACCAACTATCCAAAAACTCCCACAATAGAGCAGGTGGACGATTACCACGGCACCCAAGTATCCGATCCCTTTCGCTGGTTGGAGGATGTAGACTCTCCCGAAACCCTGGAATGGGTGAAAACCCAGAATGAATTAACCTTCGGCTACCTGGAACAAATCCCAGCGCGCAAACAGCTGAGAAAGCGGCTGACAAACCTGTGGGATTTTCAGCGGGCAATGACCATCCATCATCACGGCAACAGGTATTTCCAATTCCGCAACAGCGGTTTGCAGAACCAGGATTTATTTTATATCCTGGAAAGTCCGACCAGTTCCGGTCGTGTTTTATTGGATCCAAACACATTCAGCGAAGATGGGACGACCTCCTTGAATAACTGGTCAGTCAGTGACGATGGAAATTGGCTTGCTTATGCAATCTCTCGGTCTGGTTCAGATTGGGTGGAATGGCGGATCCGCAACGTTGATAGTGGAGAAGACCTTCCGGAAACCCTTGAATGGAGCAAATTCAGCGGAGCAGCCTGGGCACATGACCACAGCGGTTTTTACTACTGCCGGTACGCTGCGCCGACCGAAGGAGAAGCGTACCAGGAAGCCAACTACAACCAGGCGATATATTTCCACCGACTCAACACTCTGCAAAAGGACGACCTTTTAATTTACTTGAGACCAGACAAACCCGAATGGATTTTCGGTCCAGAGGTAAGTCATGATGGGCGCTATCTCGCCATAACCGTCTCCCAGGGGACAGACACCCGCAACCGTTTTTTTTACAGGGACTTGCAGAGAAATGAAAAAGTCATCGAACTTATTCCAGATCTGGAGGCGGCCTATTTCTTCATCGGCAACGATGGCCCGGTTTTTTATTTCAGGACCGACCGGGACGCACCGAAGGGGCGCGTGATAGCCATCGATGTCAGCAACCAAGTTCCTGCAGAGGAGAAGACCCTCATCCATGAAGAGGTCGACACGCTGGAAGCGGTCACCATCATTAACAATCAATTTATCGCAATATACCTGCATGATGCCCACGAATTGATAAAATGCTTTACGCTGGAGGGCCTCTCTCTTGGTCAAATTCCCCTCCCCACACTCGGATCCGTGACTTACGGTTATGAATCCACCCTGGCAGGTCGACGGGAAGATAAGGAGATGTTCTTTCTTTTCCATTCATTTGCCTTCCCGGTGACTGTATTCCGCTACGATTTCGGGATCAGGAAAAGTGATGCAATTTTCAAACCCAGCATCCAATTTGATTTTTCCCCCTATGTGACCCGACAGGTCTTCATCACAAGCAAAGATGGGACCAAGATCCCGTTGTTCCTTGTTCACCGCGCTGACCTGAAATTGACCGGTCAAAACCCCACCTTGCTTTATGGATACGGCGGATTCAATATATCGCTTACTCCGGCATTTGCGGTGAGCCGGTTGGCATGGCTGGAAATGGGAGGAGTGTATGCAGTGGCTGTTTTGAGGGGTGGGGGAGAGTATGGAGAAGAGTGGCATAAAGCGGGGATGATCCATACGAAACAAAACGTATTTGATGATTTTATCGCCTGTGCAGAAGGGTTGATAAATGAAAAGATCACTTCCAAGCAAAAGCTGGCAATTGAAGGCCGCTCCAACGGAGGACTCCTGGTGGGAGCTTGCATGACCCAAAGACCGGACCTGTTTGGAGCCTGTCTGCCGATTGTCGGGGTGATGGATATGCTGCGTTTCCATAAGTTCACCATCGGATGGGCGTGGGTCAGTGATTACGGCTGCTCCGACAAACCGGAGGAGTTTAAAGCCTTATTCGCATATTCACCTTATCACAATCTCAAACCCCGGACCAAATACCCGCCAACCCTGGTGATCACCAGTGATCATGACGATCGCGTGGTTCCCGGGCATAGTTTTAAGTTTGCAGCACGTCTTCAGACCTGCCAGGAAGGTGAGGCACCGGCATTGATCCGCATCCAGACCCGTGCGGGGCATGGTGCAGGGAAACCCACCGCCATCCTCATCGAGGAACTGGCAGATATTTATGCATTCCTTGTGAAGAACCTGGGTATGGATCATCCATGATCCGATTATTAAGTTGATTATGCCCGACAAGCGCGGAGCAACAATCCACGTTACCGGAATTGTGCAGGGAGTTGGGTTCCGGCCATTTATTTACAACCTGGCGATCCACTATGAGCTGGGTGGATGGGTGCGTAACTCTTCTGCCGGGGTGGTTATTAAAATTGACGGAACCCAAGAAAATATAGATGCCTTCGTCCATGCCGTGAAGGCTGAACTCCCAAACCTGGCGCGCATGGACTCATTTGAAATATCGTTTGAACCTCCCAATCAATTTACCAGATTTGAAATAATCGAATCAGAAACAGTGGAGGGTGCTTTCCAACCCATCCCACCGGATGTAAGTATTTGCGACGATTGCCTGAACGAGCTTTTTAATCCCAAGGACAGGCGCTACCGTTATCCTTTTATTAACTGCACGAATTGCGGACCCCGGTTTACTATCATTACTGACATTCCATACGATCGCCGAAATACGACCATGGCGCTTTTTAAAATGTGCCCGGAATGCGGTGCAGAATACCAAAATCCAGGAGATAGGCGCTTTCATGCACAACCAGTGGCGTGCCCGGTTTGTGGACCGAAGGTCTGGTTGGAAAGAAAAGGGGAGGGGAAAATATCCCTGGAAGGGGATATAGCATTCTTCGAAGCTCAAAAGATGTTGCGAGGAGGAAATATCCTGGCTGTAAAAGGGTTGGGGGGATTTCATCTCGCATGTGATGCGACCAACCCGGCCTCAGTGGCCGAATTGCGACAACGAAAAATGCGTGTAGATAAACCGTTTGCGTTGATGATGTCGGATATGGCGACAATTGAAAAAAATTGTATTGTCACCCCTTCCGATCGAGATCTCATAGAATCTCATCAGCGTCCGATCGTGCTGCTTCAAAAACGCCCTGAATCCAAGATTGCAGAAGATGTGGCCCCTAAACAAGAAACACTGGGGGTCATGCTCCCCTATACTCCCCTGCATATACTTTTATTTAATGGCAAAAACCAACCCCCTACTGCATTGGTCATGACCAGCGGCAACCTTTCTGAAGAGCCAATCGCCACAGGCAATGATGAGGCCCGTGAACGACTCTCACCCCTTGCTGACGCGTTCCTGATGCATAACCGGGATATTCATACTCGCTGTGATGATTCAGTTGCAAGGATTTTCAAGGAAAAGAAAATTTTCCTACGACGCTCCCGGGGATATGCCCCGGATACAATCCGACTCCCATTTGATGTCCCCCCCATCCTCGCGACTGGACCTGAACTAAAAAACACCTTTTGTCTTACCCGTGAAAACTATGCCTTTATCAGCCATCACATCGGCGATATGGAGAATTACGAGACATTCCATTCATTCGAAGATGGAATCACTCAGTTTGAAAATTTATTTCGCATCCGTCCCCAGGCAATGGCATACGATCTCCACCCAAACTACTTGGCCACCCGGTACGCGCTGGACCGAGCCGACCGGGAAAATCTCCCTGCAGTTGGGGTCCAGCATCACCATGCCCATATTGCTGCGTGCATGGCTGATAACGGGTTGAATGGAACACGGGCGGTCATTGGTGTTGCGTTTGACGGAACAGGATATGGGCAGGATGGAGCCATATGGGGAGGGGAATTTTTCGTGGCTGATTATGCCAATTGCGAACGTAAACTCCATATAAAATATTTTCCCCTGCCTGGCGGTGATGCAGCGATAAAACATCCGGCAAGAACAGCACTAGCCTTGCTATGGTCGTGCAGATTGGAATGGGATGAAGATCTTGCTCCAGTGCGTGAAATGAGTTATGAAGAACGCAATATTATGCACACGCAATTAGAGCATGGTTTGAATTCTTCTCAAACATCCAGCATGGGACGACTTTTCGATGCTGCTGCTGCACTGGCAGGGGTGAGACAAAAGGTCAACTATGAAGCCCAGGCAGCGATTGAGTTCGAGGCAGCCCTGGAAAAAACAGAATCGAGCGCGTACGAGTTCGAAATCCATGAAGATGTGGTGGATGCGCGTCCCGTCATCATGGCTATGCTTGCAGACATGCGAAGGGGAACCGCTGTTTCAATCATTTCGGCACGGTTCCATAATGGTGTGAGCAATATGGTACGGCGTGTTTGCAAGGTAATAAGATCAGAAACCGGATTGAAAGAAATCGCCTTAAGCGGGGGGGTCTGGCAGAATATGGCGCTGCTTGACCAGTCAGTGCGAGGTTTGGAGGAAGATGGTTTTGAGGTTTATATACACAGACAGACACCCACAAATGATGGAGGGATTTCCTTGGGTCAAGCCCTGGTGGGGGCGGTCAAAATAAAAGATAACGAAATGTAAGGACAAAAACAAGTCGATTCGCTTATAATCTAGTGGTGGATATTGCAAAAGGGAACCATGGACGATCCTTATGAATAAGATACTCCTGGTTGAAGATGACGCGATGCTCCTTGAAGTCATGCGTAGCATCCTGGAAGCTGAGGGGTTTGAAATTCACCCGGCAGTAAATGGAAAGCAAGCGCTTGAATTATTTGTAAATATTAATCCAGACCTGATTGTTTCAGACATTATGATGCCCGAGATGAACGGGTTTGAATTGTTGGAAGCGGTGCGCGTCCTGGTAAACGGGGTGACAGTACCATTTTTATTCCTGAGCGCCCGAACGGAACGCGGTGATGTCAGCCGGGCACGCGTCCTGGGAGTGGATGATTATTTATTTAAACCATTTGATGCGCCCGAATTAATCAGTGCAGTTCGTACCCGCCTAGATCGTCGTCGGGTGGTTGAATTATTTGATTCCCGGACCGCGCACCTTCAAACCGTGATCATGCTGGCAAACGTGATTGAAGCACGGGATCCATATACTGCCGGTCACATTGAACGTGTTCGCCGCCTGGCTCTGAACCTTGCTTTTGCACTTGATTGGTCGAACGAACAAATTGTCATCCTTGAATTCGGAGCGATCCTTCACGATATTGGTAAAATCATTGTTCCAAGCCAGATTTTGAAGAAAACGGGGCCGCTTGATGAAACCGAGTGGAAATTGATACGCCGGCATCCAGAAGAGGGGGCAAAAATGCTTGAGGGTGTGGACCATTTGAAATCTGCAATCCCCTATGTTCTATATCACCACGAGTGGTGGAACGGCAGCGGTTATCCGATGGGACTTAGCGGGGACAAGATTCCACGTGAAGGTCGATTATTGGCGATCGTGGATGCCTTCGATGCAATGACTACGAATCGACCTTACCATGTCAGCATGATGGCCAAGGAAGCCATAGAAGAAATTAGTCAAAACAAGGGCATATATTTCGACCCGGACATGGTGGATGTTTTTATAAGCTCTTATAAGTCATAAATACCGCTCGAATATGAACTGGAATTTCGAGCGGTTTTTTTATTTAATTTTTCGAAGGGTGGTAACCAAGGATTAACCTGGTTCACGATTCAATTCGCGTTCTGCATCCCGCCTGGCAATTGAATCGCGCTTATCGTGTAATTTCTTTCCCTTGGCGATGGCGATTTCGATTTTGGCGCGACCGTCTTTCAGGTAGACACGAACCGGCACAATCGTCACCCCCTTCTGACGAACAGCATTCCACAGTTCGCGGATTTCTTTCTTATGCAGAAGCAAGCGCCGGGCGCGTTTTGGATCATGGTTGAAGCGATTCGCCTGAACATATGGAGCGATGTGTGCCTCCATAAGGAAGGCACCGCGCACATCATCCACGCGAACATATGCCTCTTTCAGACTGATTTGACCTGCGCGAACAGATTTTATTTCACTGCCCTTTAAAGCCAGACCAGCCTCAAAACGCTCGAAGAGGAAATATTCAAAGCCAGCCTTGCGATTAGTGGCGACAGATTTCACATGTTCAGGCATGGTGGGTCAACTCAAAAAAGATTGTAACATGGCAACCTGCTGGAAAGAACCAGTCATCCCCATTTTAGGATGGCAAACCCAGCCAGTAAGCGCATCAAGGCGAAAAGCATCAAAGCCACTCCCAACCCAATAAATCCAGCCAGGAAAGGTCCTGCAAGTGAACCCAGGAGTACTGCGGCATTCAGGATGAGGTTATACCAAGCCAGATGGGACGGACGGTCATTTTCCGGGATCTGTTCCAATAAATAGTTGGCATAGGCTCCAGCCACCATGGCCCAAGCGAAACCTCCGACGATCGATAACATGTAAAAATGCAATGAATTTCGGGAAAGAGCCAAGGCAAGGGGGTAAATACTCATCCCCACCACACCCCATCCCGTCAACTTGTGATGTCCGACCTTCCGTTCCAAAAAGCTAAGCTGCGTGGATCCGAGCAGGACGGTTAAATAAAACAGCGCTGTCCCAAGGCCAATATTGGCATCCGTTAAATGGAGTTCATTAACAGTGTAAAGCGTCACAAGCGGCAGAACAAGGAATTGTGCCAGGTGAAATCCCAAAAAAACAAGCAAGATTTTCCGGAAGGGGGTTCGCCAAATGTCAAGACGAAGGGTAAGGTGCCAGACAGAACGGGAATCTTTTTCATCTACATCCAGTACCGGTTCTAAAGCCTGTTCGGTTGTAGATATGTCCGGTTTATGCGGTCGTATGAAGAAGAGATGAAAGGTGCTCATGGCAGCACTCAGGAATCCGATCCCAAAAACGACCTGGTATCCAGTGGGAAATGGGAGGTTATTCAGGATATAACCGGTACCGAGTGAAGCAATTATGAAAGTGAGCGACTGCAACATGTTGCGGGTACCCATGACAGTAGCCCGAAATTCTGACGGGACGGCAGAGGCGAACAAGGCAGTAAAACCGACGCTCAATGAGCACATCGGGATACCCATGACCAGGGTAATGATGGCGAGAGCCCAAATTTGACCCTGATTACCAAATAACCAGGGCAGCGGGATCCATAAAAAATATCCGAGTCGAGAATAAACCGCCGACCAGAAGACCGCTTTTCCCACCGGCCTGTTTTGCAGCCAATTTCCCGCAGGGATCGAAAGAAATAGACTAACGACAGCTGGCATGGCACCCAGCAGTCCGATTTGAAATCCACTCGCCCCCAGGCGGGCGGCATAAACGTTCAGGAAATTGATCGCACTTCCACTAAGAATCCCAAACCAGGCGATATCGAAATAAAGGTGGATGAAATTCCGACGATATTCTTGAGGGACTGCTGAATAATTAAAAAATCGACCAATTGATTGCACAGGTTGATTATAATCAACACCACCGGAAAAATAACGGCTAACCAATGTTTGGACTTAAACGATATTTCCTGCTGGATCCCGCGGTCACCTATCTCAACCATGGATCCTTTGGCGCGACTGCAAGACCGGTATTCCAAGAATATCAGAACTGGCAGCGTGAATTGGAACGACAACCTGTTGAATTCCTAGGAAGGAGATTTACCTCCTTGATGTTTGCTGCCAGAAAATCACTTGCGGAATATGTTGGAACAGATGCTGATAACCTGGTATTCACCACTAACGCGACAAAATCAATCAACATTGTTGCTCACTCCCTGATGCTTGGTCCAGGCGATGAGGTCTTGAGCACCAACCATGAGTATGGTGCGCTTGACCGGACCTGGAGGTACCTCGCGAAGGAGCATGGTTTTAAATATATTAATCAGCCGATCAACGTTCCACTTTCAACAGCAAATGCCATCGAGGCGGAATTGTGGAAAGGAGTCACAACCCACACGCGGGTGATTTTCATCAGCCACATCACTAGCCCGACAGCGCTTATTTTTCCCGTGGAGCATATTGTGCGCCGCGCTCGTTCCGAAGGAATAATCACCATCGTGGATGGGGCACACGCTCCCGGTCAGATTCCTCTGCAACTGGATGCCCTCGGTGCAGATTTCTATGGGGGCAACCTGCACAAATGGTTGTGTGCCCCCAAAGGAGCAGGTTTCCTCTACGCCAGACCTGAGGTTCAACATTTACTTAAACCCCTGGTGGTCTCGTGGGGGTATGAAGCCACAAACCCCAGTGCTTCAATGTTTATCGATCAACAGGAGTGGACCGGTACGCGTGACATTTCCGCATTTCTTTCTGTTCCGGCAGCAATAGAATTTCAAAAAAACCATGATTGGGAAAAAGTCCGATGTGTTTGTCATGCGTTGGTGATTGAGACGCAGGATCGAATTTGTGGTTTAAGTAGCTTGCCTCCACTATCTGACGAATCCTGGTTTATGCAATTTTGCTCGATACCATTACCGGTAAACACAGACCTGGATGAAGTTAAAAGCCGTCTTTACAAGGAATATCGGATGGAAGTCCCGCTGATTTCATGGAATGGACAACAATTAATTCGCGTATCCATCCAGGGATACAATGATCGGAAAGATGTTGATAAGCTGGTTAATGCATTGGGTACTTTATTGAAATGCGGGGAGAAATAATCACACATGCCCCAAGATAAAACACGAGGGGTCATAACATCCCATAAAAATAATTAGAAATATAATTTACAGGTGGAGAATTTTAAGATAGGGTCTTAACTAACGCCATCAATTCATCTGGCTCAAGGGATGAATGGATGGGTTTCTTGTTTTGATTGACCCATTTACGGAGAGGCTCAACCCATTTGATCAAAGCGCGGGCATCCGCGGGATAATGGTTGGACCGGGTGCCAATATTTATCCATTTGAAATCTGTCAAAGCAGCTTCCCAAGCCTTCCAAGGGACCATATCCGGAGTAAACGAAAAGGTAGCCAGGGGTGAAAAGAAAACCGGTTTCCCCCGGGGGAATTGAGCTTGCATCCTAATTAATTCTACCAGACTGTCTTGCGTGTTATAAATCAACCATAACGGCAATAAGCCGGCTTGCCGAGCAGCAAAAGCGTCAAACTGGCTGAACATTTCCACCAATACACCTGCAGGCTGACGGTTTTCTTTTTCAAGAAGTTTGCCCGCAGCTGCAAAAGCCAACCGGGAGAAATCGCGCGGGTGGGGTAGTGAGAGGCGAACAAAACGATAACTTTCACGTATGCAGAACTCCTCCAAAGCCTCCCCCAACCCGGGCTCAGTCCCCCATTCGGATTCGGGACCACTTTCCATAGGGTAATCCTTCAATTTCCAATCCATGGTTTTTAACCCGGCGCGCAATGCATACTTTTGGATGCGGTCGCTGCCATCCAAAAATTCTTCTGCAGGAATTCCACCCCAACCTCCCACTTGAAAAACACTGCGGGGTCCCACGCGATAACGCAACCAGGTGGCTCCACTATCCAGGAAGACCACAGCACCCCCCGGCACCAGCCTTGACTTGATGAAATCGGAGTATGCGGGGGGTAAACCCAGCAATTTGAAGCGCAAATGGTTTATGAAACGCGTCATCCACCCATCGTGAACCGGGTCATAATGTTGTATGGTCATAATTTTCGGATTCTCAGCGGCAATCCGCAGTGCAGGTTGCAGGGAGCGGTGCAGGTATTCATTGACATCACCGGTCAATGAACCCAATTTGAGCGAAAGGACGAATGCCTGGGGCAGGAACGGTCCCCCCATCGAAAGTGATAGATAAGTGGAGGCTCCACCAAGCGCAGCTCCAACAAGGACAGCTGGGAATTTCTGTGGCAAAATCGCATAGTCATTCAAGCGTTCACTTATCAACTGTTCGATGGAGAAATGCTGCAGCACATCAGGAGATAAACCCGAGAAAGATTCAAAGCGGCTGATGGCATAACTGGCGAGACCCTGCGGGAGAGTACCAAGAATTGAGAGCAGTATTTTTTGCCAACCGGGAAACATATAGTTGTCTGAAGAAACGCCGCATAAACCGGCAGCCACTGCACGCGTCACAAGTGGAGAAGAACTTTCAGGAGATTCCAAGGCAGGCATATGACCTTTTGAGAAGAGTATAATCATTTAATGCCAGGAATATAAGGTGACTACCATGGATATTACCTTGACTCTCGGTGGTGGCGGATCCAGGGGGTACGCGCACATCGGTGTAGTGCGTCGACTGGAACAGGAAGGCTACAGGATCCGAGCACTGGCGGGTACCAGTGCGGGTGGCATGGTGGGGATTTTATATGCCGCTGGTTACTCTCCGGATGAATTGGAAGCGAGGCTTTCAAACCTGGACCAATCCAAACTATTTGGACGCCCCACGGGCGAAGATCCTTCCATCCTGGGTCTGAGCGGCGCAATCAAAGTGTTGGAAGAGTTCCTGGGCAACCTGACCTTCGAAGAACTCAAACTCCCTTGTGCAGTGGTGGCGGTGGATATTAAATCAGCACAAGAGGTCATCTTGAGAAAAGGGTGCGTGCTGGATGCGGTACTGGCAACCTGTGCCGTCCCGGCGATTTTTCCACCCAGGAATATAGGCGACCACCAGTTGGTGGATGGAGCGGCAATGGATCCAGTGCCTGTTTCGGTTGCCAGGTCGATGGCCCCAACCCTGCCGACGGTTGCCGTTGTCCTTTCCCCGCTTTTAGGACAGGAACGGGATATTTTGTCATTGCGATTCCCAACCCGCATCCCTTCTCCGATTGTAGATCGGCTGAGCCACCTGCGCCTGGCGCAGGCATTAAATATCTACATCCAGGCGACCGATGCAGGGGCACGAATGCTGACCGAACTGCATCTCAAGCTTGATGCCCCCGACGTGATCGTTCGACCGCTTGTGGATGGGATCGGACTGCTCGACCGGGTGGATGTCCATAAAATTGTCAAACTGGGGGAGCAGGCCATGGATGCAGCCCTCCCGGACTTAAAGCGGGCGACCTCCTGGCCGAACCGTTTGCGAAGAAAATATTACCGGTCGCGGTAGGAGGAATGAGGATTGACCCGTGACTTGCGCAAATATGTCGGACAGACCAATTTCCGCTTGATCGTCGGAGGATTGGGACTGCTATTCATCGTCGGGGACGGGTTGATCTTTTTAATTTATGGGGCGAAAGCCGCTTTGACAGGATTCTTATGTCTGATAGCCGGAATGACACCAGTGGCAATGGTGGTACTGGTTATGCTGCTGCTGGAATGGATCACCAAACGTGCCAACCGTGAATGAATCTGAATTGCAGGAATTCCGGGATTGGAAATTTCGCTTTCGCCCTGCGACTGCCAATCCATGCCGACTGGCGGTGTTACTCCACGGATTTACCGGAGATGAAAATTCCATGTGGATATTTTCCCGGAAGCTTCCGGCCAGGATGGCTGTCCTGGCTCCGCGGGGAATTTATAGGGTCCAGGAAGGCGGCTATACTTGGAGAAAAAGACTACCCGGCAACTTGAGCCTTCCCACATTGGAGGATTTACGTCGGGCTGCAGAAGCGTTGATCAGGTTTATTGACGATTGGCCTGGCAGTGCCAATGGATTTGACAGTCAAATTGACCTGATAGGTTTCAGCCAAGGTGCGGCTCTCGCCTATACCCTGGCGTTACTATTTCCTGATCGGATACGGGCGCTGGCGGCACTATCCGGATTCTTACCAGGTGGAACCGAGGGATTGATAAACAGTCATATTCTAGCCGGGAAATCCATTTTTATCGCTCATGGGAGGCAGGATAATTTAGTCCCGGTTGAGAACGCGCGCAAAACCGTCGCGCTTCTTGAAAGATCAGGAGCCCGGGTGAAATATTGTGAATCAAATATGGGTCACAAGGTCGACGTGACCTGTTTTTCTGAAATGTCAGACATTTTTTGATGTCAGGCATACCAAATCAATAACCCCTCCATAGGTGTGCTAAAATCAATGGGCCATCAGATTTCATCTGGAAAGGAGTAGGAAATGAAACATAAGCTTATATTGAATATTATGGCAATCGCGGTAACCCTTTTGTTGATTGCTTGTGGAAAATCGAGTGTGACGAATGCGACGCCAACCTCGCAGTCTCCAGCCGGTAATACCCCGGTTGTTGACACACCAATAATTCCTGCCGATTCCCTGGCAATTTCGAGCACCAACTCCTTCGTGGATTCCTTTGGTACATACCACGTTGTAGGTGGTTTGATCAATAACAGTAGTAACGTATTAACTCATATAGAACTATCGATTGAAATAAAGGATGCCTCTGGAACTTCCTTAATAACAGATGATAATGGAAATGTAGTTCCCAATGCAGTAATCACCCCGATGCTGTATACACTTGCTCCCGGTGAATCATCACCCTTTGAGTATTCCTATGAGACCTCAAAAGGGACTCCGGGGTCTTATAATGTAGCCATTACGGGGCAACAAACCGGGGATGCCAATCGCGCAATTCTGAAATCTGAAAATGTGCAACTATTGGACGATGGATCAGGTTGGTATTACTTGACGGGGGAATTGGTAAACACCAGCAGTCAGTGGGCTCATATCAGAAGCCTGGCTGGTGGCGTTCTGGATGATTCTAAAAAGTTGCTTTCCGCCGACTGGACATCCACTTTTACTACTGAATTAGCACCTTCCGGGGACGCTTCTGGACGCGATCGGACTCCGTTTGAAGTCAATTTCCCCAACCCGGGTGGTGCGACCAAGTGGCAGGTATTTCCAGATGCGGATGTTGTTAACAATGTGACTGATTATCCTATCGGATTGTCGGTCACGAATTCTTATTTTGATCAATATGGTTCTTTCCATGTTGTAGGTTGGATTACAAATAACTATGACAAAGCCCTCGATTCCATGGTGGTTGCGGGGGTTTTTGCACAGGATAAGTCCGTATTAGACTCAAGTTATGCCTTTGTTCCCATCCCGATGAAACCTGGAGTGGCAACTCCTTTCAGTGTATCCTCTTTCAGCAGCATCAACTACAACCATGATCAGGCAGCCCTGGTGAGCTCATATTCTGCCCAGGCTGATCCATGGTCAACAACCCCAACATCTTTTGAATTTGTTGACCTATCGCCATCTGGGGAATCAGGGCAAAAAGATGGAGCAACCTGGACCATCGATGGCAATGTAATCAATACAAGTGGAAAGAATCTAAGCGGGGTTACCGTAGTTGTGATGATAAAGGATGCCCAGAATCGGCTGGTGGCAATGGAATACTCATCGATCCTGCCGAAAGGGGATGCCATTACAGAAGGTGAAACAAGCAGCTATTCAGTGCCGGTGTACCTGGATCCTGTAATTGACTCCTCTGGTTTTACGGCTAGTACCGTGATAATCGGTAGTGTAAAGTAAGCGTCTTTCCTGAATAACATCCCCACCGATCCACATGGACGGTGGGGATGTTTTTTAATCAGATATTTGGATTGAAATGAAAGAATAATGGGAATAAGCAATATTCCATAGGATTTAAAGCCGATATTCAAAAATAACGATATTAAGGTTCGTTTAATGTGCCGGTTGACTTCCATTCCTTTTACGAGTATCCTTGTCCCGATGAATTCCAAGCCCCGGCAAATTTCCCGTCGTGATTTCTTAAAGTTGAGTGGTCTTGGGCTGAGTATGCTGGCTCTCCGACCCCTGACTCCCAAAAATGAATTGCCAAATAATTACCAAATTGAATCATTAACCGAATTCCCATCAGCAGAACTCCTGGGGCGAAACTGCACCACCGACACGAGCCTCCAATGGGGGGGAATAATCCCGATCATGCCACGACCCAGCGTCAATGGGACCAAGGTTCGCGATGCCCGTGCTGATGAAGTATTCCCCTGGCTAAAGGAAGTAAGCGCTGAGAACGTGGATGTCAATTACCCAAACCAGCGCTGGGTGGAAACACCGGAAGGTTTCATCCGTTCTTTTAATCTCCAACCCTGCCGAAACCTGCCCAATACGTCGTTATCGGTGCTGCCCGACGGGCAAACAGGTTTTTGGGGCGAAGTGACTGTTCCTTATGTTGACCTAATTATGGAAAACTCCACCCCCATCTCCGGTTGGATGCGCGATCATGTCGCTTATGGAAGACAAGCGCGGTTGTATTACTCACAAGTGATGTGGATCGACAATATCCGAACTTCGGACGATGGGACGATCCAGTATCATATTAATGAACGTTACGGTAACCCAGGTGATCTCTTCTGGGCTGAAGGAACTGCATTTCGACCTCTAACCGGGGAGGATATTTCTCCGATCAACCCGGATGTGGACCCGGGGATCAAGAAAATCATCGTCAACCTGAGTTACCAAACGTTAACCTGCAAGGAAGGCGACAAGGAAGTTTATTTTTGTAGGGTATCCACCGGGGTGCAGGAAGGCTCAACTCCGCTGGGAGAACATGCCATATGGAGGAAATTGTTATCCGTTCGCATGGCAGCCAATACCGTGGCCTCCAGTTATGACCTTCCCGGAATTTCCTGGACGACATTGTTTGTAGGGGATGGTGTGGCCATCCATGGCGCAACTTCACATAACGATTTCGGCACAGTGCGTTCGCATGGATGTGTAAACTGCAAGCCGGAAGATGCAAAGTGGATCTTCCGCTGGACACAACCGGAGATTTCCTTGGAAACAGGAGAAAAAACCTGGCAGGATTGGAAATCCGGCAGCACCCATGTGATCGTGGAAAATGCGTTTTGAAGGTAGACTGATTAGATGAATAATTTTAATGTGACTATCGGTCTTGCGTTCCTGGCGGGACTGGCATCATTTCTTTCTCCATGCGTATTGTCTCTTGTTCCAGCCTATATTGGTTACCTGGGGGGGCGTGCCGCGGGAGGAGAAAGTTCAAATAAGAATCGCTGGATGACCTTTTCACATGGCCTGGCCTTTGTCCTTGGATTCAGCTTGGTCTTTATCATGTTTAATATTATTGCCTCGGCGGTGGGGCTTCTGCTGTTCGACCTCCGCACCTGGCTGGCAAAAATTGGCGGACTGGTCATCATTATATTTGGCTTGCACATGATCGGCGTATTTCGCATCCCCTTCCTAGAGTATGATGTTCGGGTCCACTCCCAGGTGGATCGACGTTGGGGTTTATTATCTTCCGGTTTAATGGGTGTTTTTTTCTCCGCCGGCTGGTCACCTTGCATAGGTCCGGTTTTGGGTTGGATCATGACCTTTTCAATTAACGGTGGATCAGTCGTAAAAGGGACAATACTGGGAATTGCATATTCTGCTGGAATGGCAATCCCGTTCCTGCTGGCGGCCTTGGGAATCGGGTGGGTGGGCACTCTCCTTCACCGGTACAATAAAATAATGCGGGTGGTCGAAATTATCATGGGGGTCCTGCTGATCGTTGTCGGCATTCTTCTTTTTATGGGATCATTTAGCGTGCTGGCTAATTATTTTCCACGAATAAACTTTGGCTTATAGGTAATTTTACGAAAATGGATTCACTAATCACGTATACAGCAAAATCCCCAGGGATATTCTTCGAACTTCATGACAGTTTTGACCGTATGAACACCCCCCTTATAAACCAAGTAATGACTGGCAAAATGAAATGATCACTGTAACATTATATACACGTGCAGATTGCGAATTATGCAAACATGCTGAAGAGGATATTAAGGCCCTCCAGGAGACCATCCCGCACCAGCTGGCTATCATCGATATTGACTCCGATCCTGTTCTTAGAGACAAATTTGATCTCGAAATTCCTGTCGTGGAGACTGGCCCCTTTAAATTGAAGGCACCTTTCACCCGCCAGGAGCTTCAAATGACTCTCGGTGCTGCTGCTGACCGGCGAGTGCAATTGGAAAGCATTAATGATAAGACATTCCAGGTAAACTCATCGAGAACCCAGACAATCCACACAGGAGATAGACTGTCTTTCTGGATATCGAACCATTATCTTGCAGTATTAAACATATTTCTAGTTTTGTATGTAGGAATCCCATTTCTCGCTCCAATATTTAAAAAAGCAGGTTGGAACGCTCCTGCGGAAGCGATTTATAGAATCTACCGCCCGCTATGCCACCAGTGGGCATTTCGATCATTTTTCATTTTTGGTGAACAACCCTATTATCCACACGCGGCGGCGAAAATTCCGGGGATGCTGACGTTTGAAAAAGTCAGCGGAATTTCCGACGCAACCGATCCCACCCGGCTCCAGGCACGGGTTTTCGAGGGAAACCCACTCCTGGGATTTAAAGTGGCATTGTGCGAGAGGGATGTTGCCATTTGGGGGGCGATGGCGTTCTTTGGGGTCGTCTATGCCCTTACCAAAAGAAAACTTCCAAAACTGCATTTCCTGTTCTGGGTTATTGTCGGGTTGGGACCGATAGGGTTGGATGGTTTCTCGCAGCTTTTCAGCCAGATTCCCAACTCTTTCATCCAATCCATTCTTCCCTATCGTGAAAGCACCCCCTTCCTCCGCATACTGACCGGTTTCTTGTTTGGGATAACCACCGCCTGGTTCATGTTCCCCCTGATCGAAGAAAGCATGGTCGATACTCACCATCTTCTGGCCAAGAAGTTCGCCATCCTAAAAATTACATAAAACCCATGCCTTTTGCATCGCACGGCAAAATTCGGTTTTTTCAATTTGAAAATTTGGGACCGGGTATTACTCATGCCATATTTACCCGTCATGGAGGAGTCAGCCCAGAACCGTGGGCAGCGCTAAACATGGGAAGCATGGTGGGGGATGAATTGCAGCGGGTGTACGAGAATCGTCGCCAAGCCCTCCAGACGCTGGGGCTGGAGGTGAATTCCGTGTTTGATGTCTGGCAGGTTCACGGCATTGAGGTCGCAATAGCAGAAGCTCCACTCCCACCGGAAAAGGCTCATACGCAGGCCGATATAATTCTTACAGATATTCCAGGGATTACGCTGATGATGCGGTTTGCAGATTGCGTTCCGATCATGCTCCACGACCCGGTTAAGAAAGTGATCGGGATTGCACACGCAGGTTGGATGGGCACGGTGCGTGGTACGATCAGATTCGCGGTGGAAGCCATGCAGAATCGCTATGGGTCCACCCCGGCCGACATCCAAGCAGCAATCGGTCCCTCCATTGGTCCGGATCACTACGAAGTGGGACCAGATGTAATCAACGAAGTTAAGAAAGCATTTCCGGCAGCAGACACATCGAGGTTATTAGCATCCAATGCGGAATCAAACAAATTCGATCTATGGGCTGCCAATCACCTGCTCCTGGAACATGCTGGTGTGCGTAAAATTGAGGTTGCAGGGATTTGCACAGCATGTCATACCGGAGACTGGTATTCGCATAGAGCTGAAAAAGGCCGCACCGGTCGTTTTGGCGCAGTGATTGCATTGGTATAATCCAAATATGGAACCCGGGTTGTCCTCACGTATTCGAGATCGATATCAGATCGTGCTCAGGAATATCGCTGAAGCCACTGCGAGGGCAGGGCGAGGACCCGGAACGGTGAAGCTGGTGGTTGTTACAAAATCGCAACCCCTTGAAGTCGTCCGGGAAGCAATAGAGGCGGGAGCTTCCATCCTGGGTGAGAATTATGCAGAGGAAGCAGTTGCCAAAATAGCAGCCTTACGAGAAACTAAAGTGGACTGGCATATGATCGGACATGTCCAAAGCCGCAAAGCGGAACCAGTCGCCACTCATTTTTCCACGCTGCATTCGCTGGATAGTGTGAAACTTGCCCGCAGGTTAAATCAAAAATGCCAAGAAATGAATCGAACGTTACCGGTGCTATTAGAGATCAATGTCAGCGGAGAAAGTAGTAAATATGGCTTCCCGGGTTGGGATCCGAACGGGTGGTCAAATCTCGCAGCCGATTTCAGGCAAATTTCTGAATTTCACCATTTACACATCCAAGGGCTCATGACCATGCCGCCCATTTTCGACAATACAGAAGAAGTGCGCCCGTATTTCCAAAAGTTATGCAAACTACGGGAATTTCTAAAAGAGCGTATTCCACACATTGACTGGACTGAACTATCCATGGGAACCAGTATGGACTATATGACCGCAATAGAAGAAGGGGCTACCTTCGTGCGGATTGGGGAAGCAATTTTAGGACCCCGACCAATATAGAGGTAATGTGGTCATTATTATCGCTAACTTAATTCGCTTAATTACCAACCTGATCGTTTTGGCTGTGATTGTGGATTCGGTACTATCTTACCTTCTCAGCCCTTATCATCCGGTGCGNNCCCCGTGCCAATAGGAATGAAATTGTCGATATCTTAAGCGATGGAACGATAAAAATCCAGCTAACCGCTTCACCAGTAGAGGGACAGGCAAATGCGGCCCTGCTTAAATTCCTGGCAAAGGTGCTTGAAGTACCTCTGACCAAACTTGAGGTGGTGGCTGGAGTCCATGGACGAAATAAACTGGTGTCGGTGATTGATATGGATGCGGCCACACTCCACAAAAAGATATTGAATTATTTTAGTTAAACAAAACGATCCCCTCATTTTTCTGCTTAATTTGATTTCATCTGGAATTTTACGGAATCGTCGTATATAGGAACTTGTACATTGCGTATATTTCGTAGATACTGCGGATATAATTTCGCGTTTCTTCGAAACGAATGATTTCCAGAAAAAGATCAGAGTCCGGACCGGAGAGATCATGCCACAGGGAGGCAGCATCCGGTCCGGCATTATATGCAGCCAAGGCAAGGACGAGGTCGCCGTTAAGCCGAACACTTTGTGTCTTCAGATAGGATGAACCCAAACCAATACTAATCAATGGGCGGAATAAATCATCAGGTGTAAAATTTGGAGGCCAGCCCAGATTATTGGCGATGAATTGTCCTGTATCGGGGGTTATTTGCATCAGACCGATGGCGTAACCAGAATTGGCAAGTGGGTTGAATAGACTCTCCTGACGCATCACTGATAATAGGAAGAAGGGATCAAATTCGTATTGTTGCGCGGATGACGAGACGAGATCAAAAAAATACAGCCCATAACGAACATGGTTGAAGTATGCTGGTGCAGCCAAAGTCTGGACTTGAGAATTCATCCCAGCCAGGGTTAATACCTGGCGAAAAGTAAATATTGCCGGGTAGTAAAGCCCCAGATCGAGCAGGTAATTTGCCAGGCGGTAGCTGTCGGCAGGATCCTTTTCAACAGCAGTCCTCAATGAATCGAATTCTGAACGTGCTTCATCTACCTGGCCGAGTGCCAAAAATTCAGTTCCACGATTCAGACGTGGATCGGTGAGCAGAGCACCCGGAGATCCCAGGTCTGTATCCGTGGCAAGATTGAAAGAAATGCGCAGCCAGACTTCTGTCTCGGCCCGTTCGGCGGCGAGATTGGGTTTTCGATCGATGGCCGGGAGTGGTTGGAAGGCAGGACGATTGAGGAGTATATCCTGCGCGCGCAGGCTGTAATAATCAGTCGAGTCAATGGCTGTTGTCTGCTGCCAGGAAGCTTGTGCCGATGCTATATCCCCCAAGGCTGCTTGGGTCTTGCCAATCCAGAAATGGGAACTGGTCAGGTCTTCCAATTTTGTGGACAAGATCGCCTCGCGCTGGAATGATACAAGGGCGTCGCTAAATTTCCCCAAACGGTATCGGGTAATCCCGGCCCAGAAAAGGGACTGGGGGACAAGTTCGCTGGTTGGATATTCGTCAGCGACGCGATCCCAGGTTTGAGCAGCCTGGTCCAGTTTTCCGTCACGCTCCTGAATGCGACCTGCCTCGACCAGGAAAATGGGAGCATTGGGATCGGTTGGAGCCAAATTTACAAAGGTTAGCAGGGTCTGCGCAGCTTCTTCATATTTTCCAAGGTAATACCATTGAGTGTAGGCACGGCCAGGAAGAGAACTGTTTCCATTCCAAGCGGAAGCCCAGTGAGGATTATTTGGATAATTCTGGATAAAAGCAGTCCAGGCTTGAACAGCCTCTTCATATTGACCCAAGCCAAACAGTGTCAGCGCAAGATAATATTGGGCAGTACCGTCGTTCTTGGGGTTGGACTCCATGAAGCGCAGGAAGGCATCATGTGCATAACCGAGTTGTCCGGCGAAATAGTCCACCAGACCTCGTTTCATTTCATCAACGGGAACACCAGCATTCACCAAGGCAACCAGTGCAGAATATGAATCATATGCCAAGGGATAATTATCCACTGCGTGTAGGAAACGCTCATAAGCCAGATCGGATTGTCCGAGGGATAAGTAGATCTGGCCAGAAAGAAGATCCAATTGGGCTTTCACATAATCATCAGGATTCGAATTGCGTATCGTGTCATACATTTCCATGGCTGTTGCAGTATTTCCAAGGCGAACATATGCCTGGGCAATTTTAATATTTATGGGGATGCTGTCTTTGATTGTAGGAGCTGCGATTGCAGCCTGGAAAGCAACAATAGCATTGCTATCATCCCCGGAAGCGGCAAAGGCGTCACCTCTTTGTTCCTGGACGTAGGCATCGATTACCCCCGGACGCAAGGACAAATAAGTCGAATATGCCTGGGCAGATTCTGAAAACCTTTGAAGCGCCATGAATATTTTTCCCCTCAGAAAATAGGCGCGCACCGAACCTGGTGAAGCCGGATACTGGCTCGTTAACTGCCAGAGTATCTCCAGTGCCCGGGCATTATTACCAATTGTGTACTCAATGCGACCCAATCCCCATAATGCAGCAGCCTTCACTTCCGGGCTATCGGAATTATCAAATGCTGCCTGGTATTCCGAGTGGGCCTTGTCGTAGTCACCATTAAAAAAAGCCTGGTCGCCGGCCGCGACCCGGACTTCAGGTATGGGGGTGGGCAGGGATGTGACGGTCGGCAGGGTTGTGGAGGAAGGTGTAATCTCAGTAGGGGGAGTGGAAATGAGAGTTACGGTTGGAGGGGGGATTGCTCCGGGTGTGCAGCCGACAAAAAGCGATCCAATGCACAGCCCGAGCATAATTCTTTTTAACATCGTGGTAACTTTATAATTGAGAAACCAAGCCATGTCAATGCTTGCCAATCTGGGTGCAGCATGATAAACTGGGCTTGGAAGTGATGACGCCCCTGCGTGGGCGTCTTTTCCTGTTAGCAAATGAGAACTGTCTTCTGGGATATCAAGAAGCAATCCCTCTGCATGATTAACCAGCGCAGCCTGCCTGCAAAGCTGGAAATTGTTGCCATGCAAACCCCCGAAGAAGTGAACTCTGCCATCCTTAATATGACGGTTCGCGGTGCGCCCGCCATAGGCGCTGCGGCTGCATTCGGGCTGGCCTTGGCTGCAAATCAATCGCGAGCCCAATCTGCCGATCTGTTCCTTGCAGACATCGCTGCAGCCGCAGCCCTTTTAAGAACCTCCCGTCCAACCGCGGTTAATCTAACCTGGGCGCTAGACAGGGTATTGCGGGTTTTGAAGTTAAAAATAGCCCATGCTAAACTAAAAGGCGTGGATAATTTACGCAAGGTTGTCCTTACGGAAGCTCAACGTATTGCAGACGAAGATGTTAACAAAAATAAATTGATGGGTGAAATCGGATCAAAATTGATTGATGACGGTGACACTATCATACATCACTGCAACACTGGATCACTGGCAACGGTGGAATGGGGCACGGCCTTGGGAATATTACGGACAGCGCACGACCAAGGCAAGCGAATTCATGTGCTTGTAGATGAAACCCGCCCGCGTTTGCAAGGGTCACGTTTGACCGCCTGGGAGTTGGGCCAATATGGGATATCCTATGAAATCATCACAGATAACATGGCGGGATATTTCCTGCGCTCAGGCAATGTGCAGAAAGTCTTCTTTGGAGCTGACAGGATTGCAGCCAATGGAGACGTGGCAAATAAAATTGGGACATACATGCTGGCATTGGCTGCATTCGATAACGGAGTGCCAGTATATGCCGCAGCCCCCACTTCATCCATTGATTTATCAATAAAGGATGGAAGTGAAATTCCCATCGAAGAGCGGGACCCGGAAGAAGTTTTAGGGATACAATTCCACAATGAAAATGCAGCTCCGCTGGATGCCAAGGCGCGAAATCCCGCCTTTGATGTTACTCCCAATCGGTTGATCACTGCTATTATCACAGAAAAAAAGATTGTGGTGCCACCGTTCGCTGTGAATTTACCGAAAATTGTGATGCTCGAATCTGTTTAGGCTTTCTTTTCCCCTGGCTTAGATAAAGGGGAATATATTATGGAATGAAGATGAATATTTTACTAACTGGCTCCGTCGCTTATGACTACCTGATGACCTTTCCTGGTCTATTTAAAGAACAGATCCTTGCAGAACGCCTTGAAAAAATCAGCTTGTCATTCCTGGTAGATTCCATGTCCCGGCAGCGCGGTGGGGTGGCCCCCAACATCGCGTATACGATGGCACTTCTCGGAGAGCATCCGCGGGTTATGGCAACGGTGGGGCAGGACTTTGGTGAATATCGAAAAATCCTTGAATGCAGGGGGGTCGACACCTCCATGATGGAAATTGTTCCAGACCTTTATACCGCGTCATTTTTTGCCACCACAGATCAATCCAACGCGCAGCTGGCATCATTCTATCCCGGGGCAATGGGAGTCGCCTCCAGGCAAAGCCTTCTCCAGGTTCACCCACCCCCTGATCTGGTGATCGTTTCACCAAATGCCCCGGACGCGATGACCAAGTTTGCTGCAGAATGCAGGCAAATGAATATTCCCTACCTTTACGACCCATCACAACAAATCCTGCGCCTGGACGGGGTGGAGTTGGCTCGTGATATGGAAGGGGCAAAATTCCTGTTTGTCAATGATTACGAGTTCGGGCTCATCGCAAAAAAAACCGGATGGGATGCAAAGCAGATGCTCGAGCACGTGAGCGTGGTCGTGATAACCAAGGGAAAGGATGGAGCTGACTTGTTCACCTCCACTGAACAGGTCATCATCCCAACCGTACCAGAAGATCGAATCGTGGACCCTACCGGTGTCGGTGATGCCTTTCGGGGTGGGTTCCTGGTCGGATTTGCCCATGGTTTCGACTGGAAGTTGTGCGGTGAGATCGGCTCACTAGCCGCGGTATATTGTTTGGAGCAAAAAGGTCCGCAGAACCATGTATATACCCGTGAAGAGTTCGTACAACGCTTCAGGAAATATTTTGAAGATGACGGAAAATTAAATGAGTTACTTGGTCCGAAGGAGAAGTTATGAGCAATTCAGATATTAAGGATATCAACCTGGCTGAAGGTGGACGGCGCCGCATCGAGTGGGCGGAACGTGAAATGCCCGTCCTGCGTTTAATCCGTGAAAGGTTTATCAAGGAGAAACCGCTGAAGGGATTGCGTCTTTCGGCTTGCCTTCATGTAACCAGTGAGACCGCCAGCCTTGCACGTACGCTTGTGGCGGGCGGTGCGGACGTCGTTTTGACCGCGTCGAATCCACTTTCCACGCAAGATGATGTCGCCGCGGCTTTGGTAAATATATACGAAGTCCCTACCTTCGCAATCAAAGGTGAAGACAACGTGACATATTACAAACATATTGGAGCAGCTCTTGACCATAAACCACAAATGACCATGGACGATGGTGCAGACCTGGTTTCAACCATTCACAAAGATCGACGTGATTTGCTCCCCGGGATTATCGGTGGAACAGAAGAAACCACCACCGGGGTTATTCGATTGCGAGCCATGGCTGCGGAAGGAATGCTGCAATTCCCAGTTATTGCGGTCAATGATGCCATGACCAAACACTTCTTCGACAATCGTTACGGCACGGGACAATCGACCTTGGACGGTATTGTCCGCGCCACCAATGTCTTACTGGCGGGAAAGAAGTTCGTTGTGGCAGGATACGGGTGGTGTGGACGCGGCCTGGCATCGCGAGCGCGGGGAATGGGATCCCTGGTCATTGTGACAGAAGTGGATCCCCTCAAAGCACTGGAAGCCGTCATGGACGGGTTCCTAGTCATGCCCATGATGGAGGCAGCAAAAATCGGGGATATTTTCTGTACTGTCACAGGAGACATTAACGTGGTGGATAAACACCATTTCGAGGAAATGAAAGATGGCGCTATTGTTGCCAACTCGGGTCATTTCAACGTGGAAATTAATATCCCCGCGCTGCAGGAATTATCCAAGGGGGACCCGAAACTCGTGCGCCCATTCGTGGAACAATACGAGACAAAAGATGGACGCAAAATAAACATCCTTGGGGAAGGCCGGCTTATAAACCTGGCTGCCGCGGAAGGGCACCCGGCTTCAGTAATGGATATGTCATTCGCCAACCAGGCACTTGCTGCTGAGTTTTTGATCAAAAATGCCATGTCGTTGGAAAAGCGGGTGTACTCGGTTCCAGGAGAAGTGGATGCAGAGATCGCTCGGATAAAACTATCTGCAATGGGCGTAAAAATTGACGAATTAACACCTGAACAAGAAAAGTATCTGAATTCTTGGGAAGAAGGTACATAGTTAGTTTACATTATTAAATAATAGAGGCCAGAAAGGTCTCCCGGTTGTTTCCGGGAGACTCGTTTTTTTCATTGTATAATGCCCACACAACTTGATCCATTTTCAGGGATCACCTTGAGAAGTTGATCATGCCAAAGCTTCAAAGAATTTTAATCGGACTGGCGACCCTGGTCCTTTTAGTCAGCGGCTGTGTACTGGTTTCCCCCGGGCATTTTGTTTTAACGCCAACGCCGAGCCTCGGGGACTTTTCGATCTCTCCGGCTGATGGCATGACCATGATCTTTATCCCAAAGGGTGGATTCCCCATGGGTAGCGAAACCGGTCTTACCGATGAACGGCCGGTACACAATGTTTTTCTGGATAATTTTTGGATTGACAAAACTGAGGTGACAAATGCCATGTACAAGATGTGTGTTAAGTCTGGCAGTTGCAAGCCACCAGATGTCACCACTTTTTTCAATGATCCAAATTATTCACATTACCCGGTGGTGAATGTATCCTGGGCGGATGCGGAAAAATATTGTGAGTGGGCCGGTCGCCGCCTGCCAACCGAAGCCGAATGGGAGAAAGCTGCCAGTTGGGACCCTGTAGATGCGAATAAAAGGACATATCCATGGGGGAATGGTTTTGATTGCGGAAGGGGAAATTTTGAGGGAGCGAGCTGCGACGGATATGAAGGGACGGCGCCGGTGGGAAGTTTCCCGTCTGGGGCAAGTCCGTATGGGGTAATGGATATGGGAGGCAACGTATGGGAATGGGTGCACGATGCATTCCTTGAAACCGACCCACTGGTTGGGGGTACAAAAAACTATTATTCCATTTCACCCGCCTCCAACCCGCAAGGAGTCGATCCTTCCATTACAATTTATCGTGTCATGCGCGGAGGTGGGTGGAAAATTAATTTTGGTTTTGGTCGATCCAGTTATCGTCTATGGTTTGGACTGGATGATTCATATGATTTTGCCGGTTTTCGCTGTGCTGCTTCACCATGATGTATTCTTCTAATTGAAACCAGTCTCTTTTTCCTCTGCCCAAATTGTACGCCATCTGATAAAATAACTGCTGCAAGCCGGAACTCTGCGACAAATTTGTAACTTTCTCATCGTTAGAAAAGACAAGCCCCGGTCCAGTCTCCGGGGTTTTTGATTGAAAATCCCAAGCATTTTTGGGCGAGCAACAATATAATTCATGAAAAGGAAAGCATGCAAAAAGAAAGAACGGATCTTAGAAATATTGCCATCATTGCGCATGTCGACCACGGGAAAACCACCCTTGTCGATGGACTTCTACGCCAGTCACACACCTTTCGAGATAACCAACAAGTGGCTGAGAGAGTCATGGATTCAAACGATTTGGAACGTGAGCGCGGCATTACCATCCTGGCAAAAAATACCGCCATCAGCATTCCCGACCCGGAGACTGGTTTGGCGGTAAAAATAAACATTGTGGATACACCCGGCCATGCAGATTTCGGAGGCGAGGTGGAACGTGTGCTAAACATGGTCGATGGTGTGCTGCTCTTGGTGGATGCAGCGGAAGGACCGATGCCTCAGACCCGGTTTGTTCTCAAAAAAGCACTCGAGATGGGTCACAAAGCTGTCGTTGTAATTAACAAAGTAGACCGCAAAGATGCTGAACCTGAAAGGGTGGTTAACCAGACATTTGATCTGTTCATCGAGCTGGGGGCAACAGATGAGCAGGCTGATTTCCCGATAATCTACGCCCAAGCCACAAGCGCGCAGGCAGGTTTCTCACCAGATCTCGGGCCGGATTTACAACCTCTTTTCCAAACGATCCTACGACACATCCCTCCCCCTGTGGTGGATGCGGATGCACCGCTGCAGCTGCTTGTCACCACACTGGGATACGATGACTATCGCGGCGTGACGGCTGTTGGACGAATCCATGCAGGGACAATCAAAGTCGGACAACCGCTGGCGCGTCTCAAAATTGATGGCACCATTACTCCAGAGCGTGCCCGGTATTTATATGTGCACCAAGGGTTAAACAAAATAGAAGTGGAACATGCAGAAGCTGGTGAAATAATAGCACTTGCCGGGCTCGAAGGGATTGCCATTGGAGAGACTCTGGCGGATGTTGAGAACCCGGTTGCGTTGCCTACTATCAAGGTAGAAGAACCCACCGTACGAATGACATTTGGAGTCAATACCTCCCCCTTCTCCGGCAAAGAAGGCCGCTGGAGCACATCCAGGAAGTTACGTGAACGGCTGTTCGAAGAACTTCGAACCAACGTCTCCCTGCGGGTACAGGAAACAGGGACTGCAGAGACCTTTCTAGTTTCGGGAAGAGGAGAATTGCATCTTGCCATCCTGGTAGAAACAATGCGCCGCGAAGGGTATGAATTTCAAGTGTCCCGTCCGGAAGTAATATTCCGGAAGGCAGAAGACGGTTCCCAGCTCGAACCATTTGAAGAAGTTCATGTGGAAACGAGCCCCGAAACGGTAGGTGTGGTGGTGGAAATGCTCGGCGGGCGACGGGGGAAAATGATGGATATGAAAGACACAGGGCAAGGAAGCGTGCGACTGGTGTATATAGTTCCCACCCGAGGCTTGCTTGGATTCCGGTATCAATTCCTTACAGCCACACGCGGCATGGGCGTAATGAACACCCTATTCCATGGGTACGAGGAAATGGCTGGACCCATGGCACAAAGATCTACCGGATCATTGGTTGCGTGGGAAATGGGTGACACAACAGCTTATGCCTTGAAAAGCGCCGAAGATCGGGGGATACTGTTTTATGGACCGGGGGTGGCAGTTTATGAGGGAATGGTTATTGGGGAGAATTCCCGTCCCGGCGATATTCCCATCAATGTCTGTCGAAAAAAGCATTTAACAAATATGCGTTCTTCGCACGGAGATATGGAAATTCGGTTAACGACTCCCCGACATATGAGTATAGACGAGGCTATCGAGTACCTGGCTGATGACGAATTGCTCGAAGTGACACCCCTTTCGTACCGCATCCGTAAACGCATTCTCAATACAGATGATCGGGGGAAGCAAGAAAAAAAATCAAAGGAAGCATTGGAAGAATAAAAAATGGCGCAGGAGAGTTCCCTGCGCCATTTTTTATTTATAGTTGACCCGGTTACGACTTCACCTTGATGACCATTCCTCCTGTCATAAGCTTTAATGCCACCGGAGCCGTTTCAAAAATCGCATTTGGTGTCCCAGCTGCAGCCCATATTTGCTCATATTGAAGCAAGTCTTCATCAATATAAGTCTCCAATGGGCGTACATGACCGATGGGTGGGACACCACCGATGGCAAATCCAGTCGCGCCACGCACGAAATCAGCGTCCGCACGTCCGATGGGTTCACCAACAGTTTGGCTCAAGCGATTTTCATCCACCCGATTTGCTCCGCTTGTAAGAACGAGCACAGGTTTACCCGAGGCCAATCCCTGGAAAACCAGCGATTTGACTATTTGTCCGACCTGGCAACCTACACGGGCTGCCGCTTCGGCAGAAGTGCGGGTACTGTCTTCGTATTCGATAACCTTGTAATCAAATCCCAAGACATGCAAGGCATCCACCACTTTTTGAATTGATGGGTTAATAGTATTCTTATTAGCGACAGTCATGTTTCCTCGCAAGGATCATCACAATTGGAAGACCCCATAAATCCTTTTGTATGGTTTCAACCAGCTCAAAACCAGAGTTCGTGAGATACCGATCGACGGGAATAGGTCTGCAATCCACAATCGAAGGCAGACGGTTGTGGACCCAATCATAAATATTAACTGCCAGGCTGTCTTTTTTCATCAGGGACACGATCGCCAGTCGACCATTATTGCAAAGTACGCGTTTGCACTCGTTAAGGACAATTGTGATTTCAGGTTCGTTAAAGAGTTCCAGGGTGAAACTGATAAAAATCGCATTGAAAAAACCTGAAGTAAAGGGTAACTTAATACCATCCCCTTGCACCAGATTCACGCAGTTTGAAATCCTTGTATGGATCATTGTTATTCTGGCAACCTTGATCATCCCCTCGGAGAGATCAATTCCATAGACGCTCCCTCCTTCCACTAAGGAATATGCCAGGGTAACAAGGTTCCTTCCGGTGCCAAATCCAATTTCCAGCACGTTCTCCCCCGATTGTATTTTTAGCATTTGCACGCCGATATCTGAAAATTGCTTCTCTGTCCCGGAAAACCAATCGTACCAGCGGCTCAAGCGGTTGTAATTTATGCGGGTGGAGGAGTGACTCATCGAATGAATGCTGCTTCTTGTGGTTCCAAGGCATCCCGAATATGTTTTGCGTGACCATGAAACAGATCCATAATCACCGCGTTGCGAATCGGGATCCATTGAATTGATGTTGTTTCGCTGCTAAGGATGGGTTCACCGCTTAGCAGTCGCACCACAAAATTCACAACAATAATATGGACTTTTGTACCGTCCGGGTAAACGATTAAACTATCTGGATCAGAGTAAATTCCTGACAATCGGTTCACTCGAACTTTCAGTCCGGTTTCTTCCCAAACTTCACGTTCACATCCCTCAGCAACGGATTCACCTGCCTCGATCATCCCACCAGGAAGACACCACATACCGTTGTCGGTCCGACGGGTAAGCAAAATATTAATGCGTTCATCGTCGAAAAGCACTGCTGAACAACCCAATCGGAGTATGCCAAGTTTTCCCACGTGATCACCATGAAGTATATGGGTCATGTGAGTCGAGTGAGATGTGGTCATCCCAATCTCTTCGGACCTTCATAAACGAAGGAGCCATTTTTTAAATCATCCAATGCCTGTTGGATTTCTTGGCGCGTATTCATGACAAATGGTCCGTAGGGGACAATTGGTTCCATAAAAGGGAGACCTGCCATTAGCATGAAATGCAACTTCGAAACGCCCGCCCTAGCCTCGATTTGGCTTCCAGCACCAAAGACGACCATGTTGACTGCTGTGACTTCTGTTTCCCCGATTATCCCCCCTCCAGCATAAATATATGCCAGGACGGTATGTCCCACACTTACCGGCTGATAATAGCTGGCTCCTGCACTGAGCTGCACATCCAAATAAAGCGGGCTGGCTGCTATCCCCGTTACCGGACCCTGAAAACTTTCCACTTTCCCAGCGATCACCCGAACACGGCATCCTTTATTTTCAAATATCGGGATTGTGCTTGATTTAACCTCCTGGTAACGTGGAGGGGACATTTTTAATGATGCAGGCAGGTTGACCCATAGCTGAAACCCGTCAATGATCCCTTCAGGTCCCCTGAGGGGCATCTCCTCATGCAGGATGCCTCCTCCCGCAGTCATCCATTGGACATCACCAGGTCCAATGGATCCAGAATTACCCAAACTGTCACGGTGGTTGACGCTTCCCTTAATAATATATGTTACCGTTTCAATACCACGGTGGGGATGCATCGGGAATCCCCGGATTGGTCCTTCTGCCGGATCATTAAACGCGAAATGATCAAATAATAAAAAGGGGTCATAACGGTTTGATGCCTGTGGAGAAATAGAACGGCGTAAAAGAACCCCAGCGCCTTCCATGACATATTTTGGTTCGATAATTTCGCTTATGGTACGACGTCCATTCATATCTATTTTTACGGGTTAAATATTAAATTATGCATAGAAATTATTGAACAACTATTTTAATCAGGAACGATTCCCCAAATGGAAAGCCTTGATCATCAAAAGCCTGCCATTCACTAAAGTATTCCCCAGGTTCAGCAGGTGCATTAAAAATTACTCGTATAACAGCGGTTAATCCAGCACGAGCTGGGAAGAGAGCCTGTTCGGGAGACACTCCAAGTCCATTTCCGTCAACCAATCTCAAGCGATAATGACTGTCCCAGTTACAAGATCCTGAGTTTTGTACAAGCCACTGTTTATCAAGTATGCTCCCGGGGGCAACAATGGAATTATCGGGAATGGTCAAATCATCTTTAAA
>DBFP01000051.1:80823-80963 GCA_002294405.1 Anaerolineales bacterium UBA877
GCGCGTTGGCGAATGACTTGCTCTATTTCACCAGCCATTTCTGGATTCTGCCGAAGGAATTCCTTGGAATTTTCGCGTCCCTGCCCGAGGCGGGTTTCACCATATGAGAAGAACGCGCCGCGCTTATCCACAATCTCAAG
>DBFP01000008.1 GCA_002294405.1 Anaerolineales bacterium UBA877
GATTTTCCAAAATTGCAATCCCTTCAGAAATAATCTGATTCACCAGATCGATATCAAGTAATTCCACCTTTGGACGTATCATATCAGGCTCCTTTGAGAAATAGTTTCTGTGTTGGGGTAGCAGATATTCCAGGGTATGAGCACCGATTCACAACCCAAGAACTTGCTTGGCGACTGCGACAGCGCCAATGGCATCTTCGGAATATCCATCCGCTTCGATCTTCTGGACCCAGTCACGAGTCACGGGCGCACCTCCCACTATTACCTTGACCTTTTTGCGCAGGCCCAACTTATCCAGTTCGTCAATCACTTCCTTTTGCTTGACCATTGTGGTTGTTAAAAGAGCGCTCAAGCCGACGATATTAGCATCAACTTCCTTAACTTTAGCAATAATCCTGGCTGCCGGGACATCCACACCCAGGTCATAGACCTGAAAACCAGATGCCGAGAGCATCGTTCCCACTAAGGATTTTCCAATCTCATGGATGTCTCCTTCCACCGTCGCCAATACGACCTTCCCGAGCATCGTTCGATGCAAACCGCGTTTTTGCATTTCCGGCTCAAGGGTGGCGACCGCAGCTTTCATCGCTTCTCCTGCCATCACTAGTTCCGGGAGAAAAGCCTGACCGCTGGCGAAACTTTCTCCTACCTGGTTGACACCAGTTACAAAACCTTTGGTAATCGCCTCCAGCGGGTCAATGCCGGCGTCAACAGCCTCCTTAGCAAGGGCATTAGCAGCATCAGAATCGCCATCCAGGACACTCTGTGCCATTTTCTGAAAGAGTTCGTTTTCCATAGTTATCTCCTTGGTCTTGAATTCTGAGGTTGTAACGAGTAGTGAGTTTAATTACAAGTCCTTCTAACATTTTTCGCAGGCCATTTTCATTAAAATAATTCTTTTTACTGGTCGATATTTGATTTCGCCTGGGTATTGTAGTTCTGAAAGAATATCTATTCGAAGCTCTTCTTCGTGTCTAAATTTTCTTATCCACTTAAGCGATTTACAATCCGATTGCGAGTTTCTGCGATGTGGAAGCGCATGGCTTCCTGCGCTTGTCCTTTGTCATGTGTAAGAAGTGCATCCATTATCTTCTTGTGCTGGCTTGGATCGGTCAGGTAGGGGTCGTTGATTAGCATCCTTTCCATGTCATCCATTAATTGCTGAATGAGCGTGGCCAGGCGGTTATTTCCGCAGAGTTGGGCGATGATAAGGTGAAATTCTCGGTTGAGGGCAGAGGAGGCAGATTTATCAGTAGTGATCATGGAAGCAGTTAACTTTTCCTCTGCCTCGTTGTTTTCCTGCAACCGTCGAATGTCTTCGGGAGATAATCGGCCGATTGCCAGACCTATCGCTTCCACTTCCAGGATGATTCGTAAATGGAAGGTCTCCAGGATATCTTGCAAAGTTGGTTTGGTGACCATATAGCCGACGCGGGGCAGGGAATCCAGATAGCCCGAATGTGTGAGCAACAATAGCGCCTCACGAGCGGGAGTTTTGCCCGATTCAAATTTTGCAGCAATTTCTGCTTCGTTTAAGATTTCCCCAGGTTTCAGTACACCCGTGATGATCGCTTGACGGATGCGTTCATAGACTATATCTTTTTTAGACAGTACTGCTATCATGCTTATATTCCTTTTACTTTGTTCTTGACATTCTATTGATAGTCCTTATAATATATCAGTAATTGAATTAAAGCAAGGGCGTTTTCTCTCNNTCTACCCCTACATCCCTAATTCTGTACCAGAAGTGAAAGCGGAGATGCTACGGACAGTCGGTGCGTTGAGCATGGACGAATTATATGCGGACATTCCTGCCGACCTGCGGTTAAAGGGTAAACTCAACTTGCCAAACCGACTCCACTCAGAGGCTGAGTTGATCCGTCATGTGGATGGTTTGCTCAACAAGAATCGTTCTACCCGCGAGACGCTCAGTTTTCTTGGCGCAGGCTGTTATCAGCACCAGGTACCAGCTGTGTGCGACGAGATCAACTCCCGTGGCGAGTTCCTCACTGCATATGCCGGCGACCCGTACGAGGATCACGGACGCTTCCAAGCTTTGTTCGAGTACGAAAGCATGATGGCTGAACTACTCAACATGGATGTTGTTAACGTACCAAATTATGATGGCTTCCAAGCTTCGGCAACAGCCTTACGCATGGCGGCACGCATCACCGGGCGGTCAATCGTCCTGGTCCCGGTGAATATTTGTGCTGACAAGCTTTCAAAGGTGAAAGAATACCTCGAACCTGATATCGCTATCGAACGCATCCCTTTAAACCCAAAGAGCGGCTTGCTTGACCTGGCTGTCCTGAAGACTCTTCTAAGCGAACAAATCGCAGCCGTCTACTTTGAGAACCCCAGCTATCTGGGCCTTCTCGAAACCCAAGCCGATGAAATCAGCGCTTTAGCCCACAACACGGGGGCACTCAGCGTCGTCAGCGTGGATCCACTCTCACTGGGTGTGATCCGGCCCCCAGTCGAATACGGCGCTGACATTGTCTGCGGGGATATCCAGACCTTGGGCGTCCATATGCAATACGGTGGAGGGAACGGTGGCTTTATAGCTTCTAATGACGATGTTAAAACCGTGATGGAATTCCCTTCTCGGCTGTTTGGTGTCGCACCGACCATCGTAGAAGGCGAGTACGGCTTCGGTGACGTGGCTTACGAGCGTACTTCCTTCGCATTGAGAGAACAAGGAAAAGAATGGGTCGGTACTGCTGCAGCATTATGGGGCATCACTGCCGGTGTCTACCTGGCTCTGATGGGACCGCAGGGTATGGTGGAGATCGGCGAGAGCATCATGCAGCGCTGCCGTTACGCCATGAAAAAGATTGCTGCTATTCCCAATCTGAAGGTTACTTTTAACAATACGCCACACTTCAATGAGTTTGTCGTCAATTTCGACAAGGGGGGTAAGACGGTGGTAGAAGTCAATCAAGCTCTATTGGACCGGGATATCTTTGGTGGCAAGGACCTATCGGATGAGTTCCCTGCCCTGGGTCAGAGCATTCTTTTCTGCATCAGTGAAATTCATTCAAAGGATGATATTGATCGCCTGGTCAGCACCCTGAAGGAGGTGGTGAAATGAAACCAATTAACCCAAAACCATCCCCGCGCCGATACCACCAAGCAAGTTGGGATGAGCCGGTCATCTTCGAATTAAGCCAGCCAGGCCAGCGCGGTGTTCTGTTGCCGCCGGTTGAGATAGGGATCGAGCAGGAGGTAGGCAACCCGGCTCAGATGCTACCAGACCCGCTTCGGCGCACTGTCCCACCAGCTCTACCTGAGATGTCACAGGTCCACGTTTTGCGCCACTATGATCGCATCTCGCAGGAAAACCTGGGTGTGGACTTGAACATCGACATTGGGCAAGGTACCTGCACGATGAAATATAGCCCCAAGATCAACGACCAGTTGGCGCACACACACAAATTGACCGAGCTTCATCCTCTGCAGGACTTTTCCACCGTGCAGGGAATCCTGGAGGTAATGTACCGCTTAGAGGGGATGCTTAAGGAAATCTCCGGTATGGACCGCTTTTCGTTACAACCGGGGGCAGGGGGGTCAGCGATCTATGCAAATATTTGCATGATGCGAGCCCACCACGCCTCCCGCGGCGAAGGCAAACAGCGCGATGAAGTCATCACGACCATCTTCTCACACCCCTCGAATGCTGCAGCAGCCAAGGTAGCCGGATATAAAGTCATCACGCTGTATCCTGATTCAGAAGGGTATCCAGATTTCGAGGCACTTAAAGCGGCTGTCTCAGAGAGGACTGCCGGCCTGTTGATAACCAACCCTGAAGATACCGGAATATTTAACCCCAAGATTGCAGAATTCACGCGTATTGTCCACGAAGCGGGGGGAATATGTTCTTATGACCAAGCAAATGCCAACGGCATCCTTGGAATAACGCGGGCTCGCGAGGCTGGGTTTGACCTGTGTCATTTCAACCTCCACAAGACATTCTCGACTCCGCATGGTTGCGGGGGTCCAGGAGCCGGCGCCAGCGGGGTGACAGAAAAACTAATCCCATTCCTGCCTGTTCCCACCACAGAGTTCGACGGTCAGAAATATTACCTGGATTACAACCGCCCCAAGAGCATCGGCAAAATACGCCCGTTCTATGGTGTGACAGCTAATATCCTAAGATCATATGCATGGATTATGAGCCTGGGTGCAGACGGTTTACGAGAAGTGGCTGAAATTGCCGTGCTCAACAACAATTATTTATTGAAGAAAGTACTCGAGATCCGCGGCGTCAGCGCTCCTTATGCCAAGGGCAAACGACGCGTCGAGCAGGTGCGGTACAGTTGGGAGCAATTGACCCAAGAGACTGGCATCCACTCGGAGGAGATCGAAATCCGCGTGACCGACTTTGGCATGCATTACTGGACCAGCCACCATCCATTTGTCGTCCCCGAACCAATGACCCTTGAACCAACCGAGTCATACTCCAAAGCAGATTTAGATGAGTACGTCGCCGTGCTCAATCAGATCTCCACTGAAGCCTACACCAACCCTGAGATCATCAAGACTGCTCCGCATAACAGCACTGTCCATCAAACCCAACAAGAGCCTTTCGATAACCCCGATGAGTGGGCCGTCACCTGGCGGGCATACCGGCGTAAGACAGGAAAGAAATAAGTGTGACGAATGGAGCACAAGCGATTGGGATTGATCGTCAACCCCATCGCCGGGATCGGCGGACGGGTGGGGCTGAAAGGCAGCGATAGTCTTGATATTCAACACCGCGCCCGAATGCTGGGTGCAGTGCCGCTGGCTGGTGATCGAGCTGCCTCTGCATTGGAGCTTCTTTTTCCACTATCAGAAAACATCGAATTACTGGTTCCTCCTAATGAGATGGGAGAGACGGTCGCTCGCCACTGTGGATTTTCCCCCCAGGTCATTCAGACCTCTGATCTGCCAAACAAGTCTATCACCCCCTTTTGCACTGGTAGAGGAGAAGGGGGTGACGAAACGACCCCTGAAGATACCCGTCGCTCAGCCCGAATCATGCGGGAGGCTGAAGTCGATCTAATTCTGTTTTCCGGTGGAGATGGGACAGCCCGCGATATTTACACCGCTATCAGCAATGACTTCCCGGTGCTGGGTATTCCTGCTGGCGTCAAAATCCAATCGGCGGTCTTTGCCACCACACCACGAAGGGCCGGAGAATTGGCAGCGGAATTCCTGCAGGGCAAGGGGGTCCGCCTACAAGAGGCCGAAGTCGTAGACCTAGATGAGGACGCTTACCGGTTGGGGCAGATCGTTACCCACCTGTACGGCTACTTGAAAATCCCCTACCGGCGTGAGGTCATCCAGAATCAGAAAGTCCCCTCTCCGGCTGGTTCAGCGGTTCAAATGCAAGGAATTGCGACAGATGTAATCGATCAGATGAAACCGGATTTAACTTACATTTTAGGACCCGGCACAACCACCCGAGCCATCGCCACCCGGCTGGGATTTCCGAAAACGCTGGTCGGCGTGGATGTATACACCCGCGCAGGTGTAGTCGCCCTTGATGTGAACGAATCCTGTCTCCTGGAACTTCTCGAAACCCGTCTTGCCAAAATCATCGTCACCCCCATCGGCGGGCAGGGATTCTTATTTGGGCGGGGCAACCAGCAGATCGGGCCGCGCGTGCTCCAAAAAGTCGGCCGCGGGAATATCCTCGTTATCAGCCTGTCAGAAAAATTAATTGCCCTGAAAGGTGAACCATTCCTGGTTGATACCGGTGACCCAACTGTGGATGAAATGCTAGCAGGTTATCTACCCGTTATCACCGGGTATCGAGAGCAGGTTGTCTACCGGGTCGCGTCGTGACCCCCTTCCACTTCCAACACAGGAGAAGATGGAATGTAATAAAGGAGTTTGTCATATGAATACACTCGCAAACAAAGTTGCCCTGATCACAGGTGGAGCCTCCGGCATCGGACGTGCCACCGCCATCCTGTTCGCGCAAGAGGGAGCAGCCGTCGTCCTCGCGGATATCAACGTCGAGCAAGGCCAATCCGTCGTGGCGGAGATCGAAGCGGCTGGTGGAAAGGCCCTTTTTTTCCTCTGTAATGTTGCCAGGGCCGACGACTGCCGCGCGGCAGTCGAAAGGACCATCGCAGCCTTTGGCGGGTTGCACATCCTGTTCAACAATGCCGGGATCATCCGCCGCGCCGACGTGCTCGGCACCACGGAGGAAGAATGGGACCGGGTGATGGCGGTCAATGTCAAATCTGTTTTCCTGATGAGCAAATACGCCATTCCGCACTTGGAAAAAGCGGGCGGCGGATCGATCATAAACACCAGTTCAGGCTGGGGGATGAGAGGGGGTGGGAATGCCGTTTCATACTGTGCCTCGAAAGGGGCTGTCACCAATATGACGCGTGCCATGGCGATCGACCACGGGGCGCAGAATATCCGCGTCAATGCCGTCTGCCCCGGCGACACGGATACGCCCATGCTGCGTAGTGAAGCCAGGCAGCTTGGTCAGGATGAGGAGACCTTCATGGCCGAAGCCGCTAAGCGTCCGCTGCGCCGCTACGCCCAGCCGCTGGAAATTGCCCAAGCCGTGCTCTACCTCGCCAGCGACACGGCCAGCTATGTCACCGGCGCGGCCCTGGTCATCGATGGGGGCGGGCTGGCGTGAGCTTTTTCAGCAGAGATCAACGGGGACCAACCGCGATAGAATAATATGGGCTAGACGATTAACTGTGCTTCCAAGGGGTGGTATATATGCGGATCCTTGAAAGGCGAGAGAGTATTCCTCTTGCCGATTGGTTATCCAAAAGGTTTAGGAGTNNGAAATTGATAAAACCGTGACACCTCAAAATCCCCTATTGCCAGAAACATAAAATTTTATTATTAGGTTTATAATATGTTATCCCACCTCACCATAATATCGCCCGGAATTTCTTGCTATTGGATGAACCCGCGGCAGGTTTAAATAATGAAGAATCCAACAACCTATTAAAGCTGGTTAATAGAATCCGTGAAGATACAGAACTTGGATGTGGAATATTAATTATTGATCATGACCTGCGGTTGATTATGCCCCTTTGCGATAGTGTCCATGTTCTGGATGAAGGAAAAACAATCGCCGAAGGGGTACCAAATGATGTTCGACATAATTCAGCAGTGATCAATTCTTATCTTGGAAATTCTAAAAATATAGATTAAGTGCATTCGAAAATGTTGCCCTCAAAACAGTTGGCTTCCTGGTATTTATAACGG
>DBFP01000026.1:0-354 GCA_002294405.1 Anaerolineales bacterium UBA877
TCACCCATATGGTCATAACTTACTTGGTGACCGGTCATGCCGTGGAAGAGATTGCGGTAGTCCGGGCGATTGAATTGAGTGAAACGAAATACTGCCCCGTCCAGGCAATGCTCGGCAAAGTCGTGCCGATCGAAATGATCTACGAGATCTTTGAGGCTGAAGAAAGTGGAAGGGGCAGGTTAACGAAGCGTGGGAAGTACCAATCTCCGGGTGTTTAGGGACGAATACAATGACAATTTTAATGGGGGCGGACATAACAAGTCCGCGCAATTTTTATATCCAATGCAGGACTGGGATGAACACGATAAGGGACAGGATATCCAACGCCCAAATGCTTCCGACGGTGATGAGCTT
>DBFP01000026.1:407-1692 GCA_002294405.1 Anaerolineales bacterium UBA877
CCCCACACCGGGGCGTAATTGGTGAAGTGAAAGACCAATCCATTCCAGATTTCATTAAACCAATCCATACCCCAAAATGCCAGCCCGGCGAGGACCAGGTTCCAGTTGCGCTTTTCAACTTCCACGGTATAGACATAGAATACGAAAGCCAGCAGGGGGATGACGTACCACTGGAATGTCTGGCTGCCCTTGCGCAGGATTTCGAGGGCTTGTTGTGCTGATTCAGTTGGCATGATATTCTCCTTTTCTAAAAATGGAAGTGCCCGTTATTTCACCCTGGCGGTATGGGGTGCCATGGTATTTTGGAAAAATGCTTGGGTTTGCCTGAAAAATAACCCGATCTTGATTTCCCCGGGCCAGGCATCGCACAGCGGAACGATTATCCGGGGTGAAGGACGGTTGATGATGAGCGCGGGTTCAAGATGAGTGAAATTCCCGGATCAATGGAATTTCTGCAAAGCCGAAAAAATTGCCTTCACTCCAAACTCCAGCGCTGCCACCGGGACGCGCTCGTCTGCGGCATGGATGGTGCTGACAAAACTAAAATCGTCAGGTAATTTGAGCGGGGTGAAACCATAAGTCTGGATGCCAAGCTTTGAGAAGAAACGGGCATCCGTGACCCCACCCAACACATAAGGGATGGGAATTCCCCGGGGGTCATATTCCCGGATCACACTGCTCAACATGTCGAACAAGCCCATATCCACGGAGGGGGGTCCGGGGTCGAAAACTTTTATCTCCAGTTCGAAATCCGATCCCAGGAAGGCGCGCAATTCATTTTCCATATCCGAGGGAGTATACCCAGGCAGCAGGCGTCCATCCAGCCCGATGGACACCCTGGAGGGAATCACATTAATCTTGTCACTGGCAGTCAGGATGGTCGGGCTGATCGTGTTGTGGAACAGGGGTGCAAAGAGACTGCCGCGCTCCCCGATCATTTTAAGAACTGTATCCGCCAAAATGGGGTTGCATAAGCCCCGAATCGCGAACCCGGATATTCCCCCCAGGGCATGGGCGATACTGGTAAACATCAATTGGACTGCGGGGGTGAGGTGATAGGGCAGGCGCTGCTCATCGATCAGGTGCAGTGCCCTGGCGGCTTTCGCCATGGCTTGGTGCCGGACCGGCATCGAGCCGTGTCCCCCTTGTCCATGGAACACAGCCTCCATCCAGCAGCATTGTTTTTCAGCCACCATGATCGGGTAGATTGTTTTTCCCCCCATGCTCATGTTAAACCCGCCAAACTCACCAAAGGCGTATTTTACGTCTTTGAACAATCCGGGGT
>DBFP01000026.1:1697-10178 GCA_002294405.1 Anaerolineales bacterium UBA877
GTGACCACATCCACATGACCGTATAAAAGGAGCGGTGGAGCCTTACCATCTCCTTTCAAACGGGCGATCAGGTTGGGTCGCTCGGGAGTTTTTGCGACCAGGGTGGTCTCAATCCCCACCTCTTTGAGCAGCCCATTCAGGTATTCGATGCATTGTCGTTCATTACCAGGTGGATTGGTCGTATTATAGCGAATCAGGTTTTGAAGCAACTCAGCTGGGCGCTGGTAGATGTCACTACCGGTCATTGACACGGTCACCTCCGGGGGGATGTGAGTCAACTGGTGAAGATTCAATTTCCCCAATATTAAGGCAGATTGGAGAGCGTGTCAATCAATATGCACTGGTGATTACCCACAAGTCAAAAAACCGCCTGTGTTCTGGGCATTTTGCCAATTTGACCTGGATTTTTGCCCCAGATATGCCGTAGTCAAGGGTTTGTCCTGCCCAAATATGGAGGCAACAAAGATGTGGGTAATCATTAGAGCATTTAACCTTGACTCCCTCGCCAGTCCAGGCCCTTCTCTACAAAGACAAATGACACCAATGAGATGGCAACGAGGACAAGTATGCTAATCCAGGTTGAGAAGCTCACCTGTCCGGTTAAACTATCCCGGAGTGCCTTTGCAACATAAGTCGTTGGTATCAGAGCTGAAGTGAGTTGCAACACTTTGGGGAGTCGCTCTAGTGGAACGAAGACGGGGGATAAAAAGATGATGAGAGGCTGGATAATCTGGGTTAACAGACTGGAGATCCGGCCATTGGGACTGTAGAAACCAATGATCGCTCCTAAGCCAGACAGGGAATATCCACCCAGGAGTAAAACAATCAGAGTCAGGGGGTGGGGGTTCAGCGAAATGTTAAAAAGCCATGTGCCAAGTATTAGAAGAATGGCAATTGACGGCAGAGCCAACAGCACAGAGCGGGTCACAATAGCCAGAATCAGTGCGGATCTAGAGATGGGTAATGTTGCATAGTAGTCAAATGCATGGTCGTCTTTCAGCCATCCCAGATCCTGGCCCAGGGATAACATAGAACTCAAACTCAAGCTCAAGACGATGTTGCCCGTGATCAGATAGATGGTAATAGACTCGTTTGAAGGCCCCATTAAGAAGCGAATAAACAGCAGCAACGTCAATGGTTGCAGGCTCATCATGACCAAGTACCAAAACCAACCCGTCCGAAGTGTGAAGAGTTGCGTCCATAGTAGAACCAGGAAAGCCTTACTCCATTTTACATGCATGATGACGTCCTCTCTCCAGAATACGTGACTATGACCTATTCGATCCGAAGCTGGCTACCATTGAGTGCGAGGTACACATCTTCCAACGAAGGAGGCAGAACCCGGAGATCGTCCATGTTCTCTAGCCCAATCTTGTAAACAAGACTCTCAATGCCGCTACAAACTTCATCCGGCCGGACCATCACGCGCCAGTATCCATCCGGCATAGGCTTTGCTTCTAAGCCATTCAAACCTGGTCTCACGCTCCCATTTTTCAGGTGAAACTCCAACCGCACTTGAGAGGTGACTTGGGCCTTTAGTTCATTAGGCGTTCCCAAAGCAATAATGCGTCCATTGTCGACAATAGCCACTCGAGTTAGCACCTGCTCGGCTTCCAGCACGTTATGAGTAACAAAGATCACTGTCACACCCCGTTGTTCTCGCAATTGACTTAAGGTGTCCCAGATCAGCCGACGGGCAACTGGATCAAGGTTATTCGTAGGTTCATCCAACACTACCACTGGGCGGTAGGCAATCAGAGCAGAGGCAATCCCGACGAGTTGTTTTTGTCCGCCGCTCAGGTTCACCACAAGCCGCTTGGATAGGTTGGCCAAATGAAGTCGCTCCAACAGTTCGTCCGTTTGGACATTGGCCTCTTTTACCGTTAGGCCTCGCAAAATTCCCGTGTAGAGAACTGCCTCTCGCACTTGGTAGGCACGGAGCGACATCAGCGTTTGGGATAAGTAGGCAACGTATTGAGGGATCACATCTGTTTCTCGGACAATGTCTCTTTCGAAAAGACGGAGGCTACCGGTTGTTGGATGCAATAACCCGACCATTTGTTTAATCAGTGTTGTCTTGCCGGCACCATTCGGACCGAGCAGCCCAAAGGTTTCGCCCTGGCATATATCTAGGCTAATCTCGTTGTTAGCAACTACGCCGTTCTTATAGACCTTGGTCAAATTGTGGATACTATATGTAATTGCGGTCATGGTAACCTAGTCCTTTTAAATACGCTATCAATCTATCAGCGGCATGTAACGGGCCAATTGCTACCACGCAAAAACGGTCAGGGTGCAGACGGTCACGGAGAGCCGTGTTTACATCATCTAATGTAACTCTATCCACATCGGTGAGAATGTCAAGAATGTCTCGGACCTGACCATCTAATAAAAGGCTCTCTCCTAGCAGACAGGCATAATTCTTGGCATTCTCTGCACCCAAGCGAACTCGTCCTTTATAGAATTCCTTGGCACGAATCAGTGTTTCCAGGGTCATTCCCTCGCGTGCAAGAATCTCCATCTCACGAAAGATGGCTTCAATGGTAGCAACACCGTGCTCCGGACTCACACCTGTATAGATGGTAAATGCTCCCGCGTATCGAAACATACTCAACGTAGTATGTACAGAGTAAGCGAATCCCTCCTTGGTTCGTATTTGGTCAAAGAATCGCGAACTCATTCCTTTGCCTAACATAACATTGATCATTTCGAAGGCGTAACGAGCCGGATGTTGCCGGCCAGGTGTTTGGGTTCCAAGGCAGATATGAAGCTGTTGCAAGTCACGTACCTGAAATGAGTAGAAGGGTGAGTTCATTGGGCGGACGCTCAATGCAATTGGCTCTGCCTCAGACCGATTAGGCATTCCATTGGGCAAATCGGTAAAATACTTCTGAACCTCGTGGCTTGCATGCTCGTCCGAAATATTTCCTACGACAGCAATCACAATATTATGCGACTGGTATCTACGTTGGTAATATTCTACAATCTCTTGCCTACTTAGTTGACGTACAGTATCTTCGGAACCGCCGACATAACGTCCCAATGACTGCTTTGGCCAGAGCGTTTCACTTAACAAAGCATAAACCCAACTTGCTGCATGGTCATAGTGCTTCTTCAGTTCTTGCAGAATGGCAAGACGCTCACTCTCCACATCCTCTGCTCGAAATAAGCTGTGGCTCAACAGTTCGCCCAGAACATGGATGGTCGTTGGGAAATGTTCGGCCAAACATCGTGCCCAGTAGCAGGTTCCTTCGCGCTCACTAAACGCATTCAGTATACCTCCCGTTGATTCTACTACCTGGGTCAACTGTTTTTTTAAAGGAAATAAGGTGGTTCCCGCGAACAACAGGTGTTCAACAAAGTGATTGACCCCATGGGTCATCTCAGTCTCGTAAATAGAACCTGCTCTGACCCACACAGCAATTGTTACTGATTCGATACACAGTAACGGACGTGTAATTCTGTAAATGCCATTGTCCAACCGTGTTAGGCTCAAGGTATTTTTCCAGAGGAAGTGATCCATAAGAGTGTCCCTACACGCTGACACCTTTGAAATGGGGTTCTCCTCAGATTAGTGGGGGAAACCAGCAGATATTACTCCCCGTCATCGGTATTTGCCCATATCTGGATAAAAGCATTCACATTGGGCATAGGTGGGATATGGTTGCGGTTCAACCAAGGAAGTGGTTAACTTTACCCCACCAATCTGATGAGGGCCGGAAATGGTTGAGTGCCTGAAGTGTCAAGAGGCCTTAAGTGGGAAATTCGTAGGAACAATCTTTCGTGGGGTTAAGCATTGCATAGCGTGGAAACAATCCAGCCTGATAGAAGGACTGACATGTCGGCTCCGGTGCATACAGATCTCCACTGGAGAGGTAGTAGGCACTAGCGCGGCAACGGCCGCGACAGACGTTTGCTGCTAAGCAGTTGCCGCATATTCCTTTCAAGTTTTCGACGGAAATACTCCGCAGGGTTTGATAAAACTCCGATTCCCAGATCTCCTCCAGAGAATGGGTGCGGATGTGTCCTCCCCACAAACCGGGAGCATCTTCTATCCGTTCACATAATCCTATATAACCATCCGGGCTCATTCCCATGAGCGTGAACCCCCATGGACAAATAGGTTTAGTTTTAAGGTCCGGCGGTATCAACGCGATGGGCAGATCAACATGGACATATCTTGTTTGGCGCATCCAAGGAAAGATGACTCTGCACAAGAACTGATGTATTTCATTGACTGATAAGGCCAGTCCTTGATTTTCTCTGGCACGGCCTTGCGGGGACAGAATGAGAATGCGACTCGTAGCGCGGAGATCCTTCAGGACGAACTGTATCAAAGATGGTATTTCTCCGATATTGAGTTTATTCAGAACAGTGATAACCTGTAGTGGGAAACCGACTTCACGCAAGTTTCTAATCCCTTTCATCGTCAATTCAAAGCAACCCAGTACCCCTCTGAGCGATTCATGCGTACTCGGACTGATACCATCCAGACTGACGGCGAAGAATATATTGCGGTCAATCGCCGTAAGTTGCTGGACTCGCTCCTGTGTAAGAAAGGTCCCGTTCGTTTCAAATGAAACCCTGCATCCTTTCCCGACTGCATGCTTGACGATCTTGATCAGATCTTTTCGCATGAAAACTTCGCCACCCGTAAACGTAATGGCTTGTACGCCCAGTTCGACTCCTTGGTCAATGACCCGAAATACATCTTCGGTTTCCACCTCCCATTTCACAGGCTTACCGGCGGTCACATAGCAATGAGCGCACCGCAAATTGCAAGCCATCGTTGCACTGATTGTAAAGCTTTTGAGTTTGTGAATTGATCGATTTTGTTGCGACATAACATTCCCGCCTTGCAGAATCAAAAACGAACGGGGTTAGGCACCTATTTCACGTCGGGCTGTTTCCCATACTGCAGCCACTGGCACAACAGTAATCTTCAATCTGTTGGTCGAGTTCGCTGATGCGTTTCAGCAATTCAATTCGCTGTTGTTCTTCTTCATCTGATAGTCCTTGAATTCCAACATCTTGCTCGTTCATGAGTGTCCTCCTTTATGGTTTTTGACGCTTTTTACGTATGAAACGTGAAGCACCAGCCCAACCCCGTTCGGGATAGTAATTATATTTCAAATCTCGGAATGTGTCAATGGTTCGCATTCTGGTTCGCATTCTGGTGATTACCCACAAGTCTGATGGTTGAAAAAAAGCTCTGTTCGAAGTGGTAAAGTAGGTTTGTGAACGCTACAACCACCAGGAGCAGAGCTGCCATGAATATAGCATTGGAAAATAAATTTGACAAGTTGCCGATTGTGGAAATTACGAAAAGCATAGAAAACCACATTTACCCGTTATTGGGAATGTTGCCAGACAAGCGCATGAAAACTGTGATTGCGCAAATGGTTCTGGGCATTCTGGGCGGACAAACGCCGCTGATTACCGGCATGGCACGCTCGAATACGAAAGAGAACGGAGAGACCTGGGCAGTTGCCAAACGGATGTACCGGTTGATGGCGAACGAACGGCTGAAGACTGGTGTCATCTACAGTGGTTTGTATCAGGTCGGGCAGAGGGTGGTGGAGAGTGAAAACCCTGACTATCTGGTAGTGGCGGTGGATCCAGTGAATTTTGAGAAACCCTACACGGAAGCGTTGGAAGGGGTGAGTATTGTTCACAAATCGACCCCGCCGGATTTGACGGGACATGCCCGTCTGACACATGGCTATCCAGCCATCACGGCGACCATCGTAAATACCAAAGTGCCAGTCACCAGTTACGCCAATTGGTTTTCGTATCAAACGGCTGACTTTATCAGCCAGAATAAAGAACTGGAACAGGCTTTTGAGACGACCTATCGGCTGTATTGGGGCCGAAACATACGTTTTGTGGGCGATTCTGGGCTGGATGACCAGAAAATATTCACTCAGGTTGGAAAACTGAGACAGAAATTTACCTTTCGGGTCAGCCATTTGGAGCGCATAGTGGAAGTTTACAACGAGCGTCTTGACTGCTGGGAAACAGAAAAACTGCAAGACCTGGTGGATAGTGTTCCCCATCAGGTCACCTTCCAAGTGCTATTCAAGCACGCCGGAGAAACCAGACTCGACACACTGCATTTTGGCTGGTTCAAGGTGCGAATTCCAGGCACACAAGAACCGTTGTGGATCCTGGTTGCCGATGACGAAACTTTGAACAGACAATTGGTCTTGATTACCAACCTCCCACTGACCACCATCCCTGTCGTTCAACAGGTCTATAACGATTGGCGTTTGCGAACTCGCATTGAACACGGCTATCGTTTCGATCAGGAACAAGGTTTGGATGTCGAAGATATGCGGGTCCAAACCGTTGAGCGCATGCGCCGCTTGTTCGCAGTCGTTCTCATGGCGGCTCAAATTGTCTTTGTCGTTTCTGAACAATGGCCGCCCAAAGCAGTTCTTTGGCTTCGGCAATTGGGCGGTAAATTGGGTATCCCTACCGACCGCGATGGCCCTTATTGGCTCCTGCAAGGTATCTCGGCTGTCATTATCACTTGCATGACCTTATCTTTCACTCTTTTGCACCCCTTCCCTTTTCAGGAGTTCACTTGTGGGTAATCACCAGATATGCAGTTTTTCTTCGGTGAAAGCACTGGAATGCAAGGAGAAGCAAGAAGATCGCCAGATTACCTGAGCGCCATCCCAGATCTGTTGCGCAGATTGACGACCAGGCGCCTGACCGGGGGCAGGCGCAAGACCAGCAACAACAGGAGCAATACCCCCCATGAGAGCGGCTGCAGGATGTCACCACTGAGGCGAAAGAGATCCCCCTTCTTGGCCCAGGCATAATGGATAATATCCAGGACGCCAGCCAGGTAGATCAGCCGGTGAAGGTTGGTCCACCAGCGGCCAAGTTTCTTCTTCCACCAGCGAAAGGAAGTAACAGCCAGGGGGAGCAAGAGCAGGTAGGTGGCAAATCCGACGATGGCGTAAGGCTTTTTCAAAACTATTCCACCGATCAACTGCAGGTTGAAGCCATAATCAATCCCGATAAAGGTCAGTACGTGCAGATTGGCATACAAAAAACAATAAAGCCCCAGGGTTCTCCGTCGCTTGAGAGGTTCCCTCCACCCAGACAGCGTGTACAGAGGGGTGCATGCCAGTGAGGCGATCAGGAAATAGACGGCAATATGCCCCAGGCGCTGCTCGACATCCTGGATTGGATTGACGGATAATTTGCCGGCAAAAAATAGATAAATGATCCACATCAACGGCAGCCAACCAAGGGTGTGGATCATCACTTGCAGCCAGGTGATTTTTGACCTTGAGATGTTAATAGTTGACACGCAAATCCATCCCAGCATAAAGGTTTGCCACTTCGTCAGAGTATCCATTGAACATTAGGGTGGGGCGGCGGTTAAATTCGCCGATGCGCCGTTCACTTGCCTGGCTCCAGCGAGGGTGATCCACCTGGGGATTTACGTTCGAATAGAATCCATATTCATTCGGTGCGATGGTATTCCACATCGTTTCCGGTCTTTGCTCAGTCAATTCGATCTTAACGATTGCCTTGATGCTTTTAAACCCGTATTTCCACGGTACGACCAGCCTTATTGGAGCGCCATCCGGGTTGGGCAGCGGCTTGCCGTATAGTCCGGTGGCAAGGATCGTCAGGCGCTGCATGGCCTCGTCCAGGCGTAACCCTTCGCTGTAAGGCCAGGGATAAAATGGGGCGCCTTCCCCCGGCATCTGATCCTTATCCATCAGGGTCACAAAATGCACATATTTGGCACTGGTCATCGGTTGAACCACGTTCAACAGCGAAGCCAGTTCGAAGCCGGTCCAGGGGATGACCATGCTCCAGGCTTCCACGCAGCGCAGGCGGTATATGCGCTCTTTTTGCTCGAATTTGAGCAGGTCTTCCAGGGCAAAGGTTTTTGGATTTTGAACCAGGCCGCCGACCTCAACTGCCCAGGGAGTGGATTTGAAATTTTGAGACAGGGAGTTGACAGCCTCTTTGTTCGTGGAGAACTCATAATAGTTGTTGTAATTGGTAATCTCATTAAAAGTATTCAGCGGGTCGCCAAGTTCGTCGGTAGTTTGTCCCTGGGCGTTATCTGGCAACGGAGTGCCCTGGGTTGGTGCCAGCGACGGTGCTGTCGTCCCAGATCCAGATGCGGTCGTCAGTTTAACCCCACAAGCTGCCAGGAATGCGGTGCCGCTTAGAATCCCGGCGGCTTTTAAAAATTCCCGGCGGGAGAGATACAGGTTGTAGGGCGTGATCTCTGATGACGGCACGGTTATGTGTTTGAGTTTGCGTTCCATAGTCCCTTCCTTAAAAAAAAACCTGTAAAATAGGACCAATTCGCTCTAATTTTATCAAGTTTTGGTTAAGGAAATGTTAGAACGCCGACAGCAGAGCCACCTTTAATCTCGTATTCAATCACTCCTCTTGTTGAGCCATCTCCCAACCAAGGATGGCCTGCTTGCGCGCGGCCCCGTA
>DBFP01000047.1:0-1593 GCA_002294405.1 Anaerolineales bacterium UBA877
ATGAATCCATCCCCGAGCAGACCGCGTTGCGCGAGGCTGAAGAGGAGATTGGTTTGAAACCGGGGGATGTGCATCTGCTGGGACGGCTGAACGAGGTTGTGATCATCACCCGGTACCGGGTCACCCCGGTTGCTGGAGTAATGCCGTGGCCTTACCCGGTCAGCCCGGAACAGGCAGAAGTGGAACGGGTTTTTACCATCCCGCTCCTGTGGCTGGCTGATTCCGACCATTGGAATGAGGCCTCTGTCACACCCGTGAGAAACATGCCCCCGTTTCGGATGATCACTTACAACCAATATGACGGTGAAACCTTATGGGGTGTCAGCGCAAAGATCACCCATAATTTTTTAGCGGTGTTGGGAATGCTGGACCAAAAGGGGAAGACCGACCTCCTACATGAATAGAACTATGGCTTACGCATGGGTTGACGGATTACCGTGCGAAGTTTTTCCGGGGCAGATCGGCGGGGGTCACCCAAATAGATCTCGTGGTGTTTCCCAAAGCGAATATACCCACTTTCTTCTATGAACTTATGCATACGGGCGATCGTCGGACCCTCGTCAGCATAAGGTCCAAAATAAAGAATTTGAACCGCCAACCCTTCGTGAAAATGTTCCAGTCGCAACTTGGAGAGGGCAGGTTGCTCCTTTTTCTTTAGGGCTTCGCCGACTGCGTGGGAAAACAAATCCGGGGTTACGATTTCCGGCTGCATGATCATCATCGTCCATTTCCAGTCATCCTTGCGAGCCACGGAAAATTCGCGCATATCGTCCATCCACCACAATCCCTCTGAAGCCATGACAGGGTAATCCACTCCCAACTTCTTTTTGATCGAAAATTTTAATGTATATGCTGCTGTGTAAAGCGCCTGCAGAGATTCGGCGTACTCTTTGGAGATATTGGGATTACCCTGTCCATCGATCATGATGAAATTCATCGGGGGAACGTCCACAATAGAGAAATCCCTTGCAGACGGCTCGTACAGGTATTTCAAGGTTTTCTTCAACTCGAGTTTTTCCATGCCTTCCTCCAAGGTTAATGATACACCCACCGGTCAACGCAGAGTCAAGGGGAAAGAGGCACGAATCCAGTAACCAAATATCGGAGGAAAGGAGGATGGGGACGAGGATTTTGGCGATTCGCAGCAGAACCTGAAAAAAAAGCAGGAACGCGATGTTCCGCGTCCCTGCCGGTTTTTCGATCAAGCGATGATCACTTCTTCTCTTCGCCCTTGCCTTTGCCTTCCGCTTCTGCTTCTTCTTTCTTACCCTTCTCGATAATTTCCGGTTCAGCAGTCTCTTCGACCACTGCAGCCTCCGGGGTAACAACCTCGACCACCTCTTCCTTGGCGGGCGGCACGGCCAGGACGATCATCTCATCGGGCGTATCCAGTACCTGCACTTTATCGGAAAGGATGATATCACGAACGTGGATGCCATCCCCGATTTTTATGAGAGTTGAAATATCCACGACGATCTTCTCCGGAAGATCCTGCGGGAAGGCTTCAACCTCAAGTTCGCTCAAGCCGTTGATCAGCATGGCGTTAAAGTCCTTTACCGCCGGCGAATTCCCGGTGAGCACGATACCCACGTT
>DBFP01000047.1:1601-4544 GCA_002294405.1 Anaerolineales bacterium UBA877
TCCATCTTTACCTTCCTTGAGCGCCTCTCACCCCCAGTTCGCAGTCAGGGCTTTTACCAAAATAGAAATGGTCAAAGCCAACCCAACCAGGGATTACCTTCGCTCTTTCAATGAAATGACCCAGCGATGCTGGATATTATCCGGCCTGTGCCGGAAGCGGGCGGAATTATACACGCCCTGCCGTTATTTGACAAGCGGACACCTGCCTGCAACGGTTATAATTCTGCCAATGCGTAAATATCTATACTTCACCGTTTTCGTCTGCGGGATGACTTCGATGGCCGCGGAATTTGGAGCCTCACGCCTGCTGGGCAATGTATTCGGAACCAGCAACCCGGTATGGGCGGTAATCATCGGGTTGATCCTGGTCTACCTGACTGCAGGATACTTTCTCGGTGGACGTTGGGCTGACCGGTCCCCTCAACCAAAAACGATGTACGCCATCCTTGCCTGGGGTGCGTTCACGCTTGGCATCGTGCCGTACATTGCCAACCCGGTCCTGCGTGCGGCGGCAAATGCCTTTGATGCCCTGCAAATTGGCATCCTCGCCGGGGCATTTGCAGGCGTGCTGGTGCTGTTCACGGTCCCGGTGACTCTATTCGGGATGATCTCGCCGTTCGCCATACGACTTTCCATGAATGATGCCGGCAGAGCGGGGAACATCTCGGGGACAATTTACGGGATTTCCACCATCGGCTCCTTCATCGGGACATTTTTACCCACCCTGGTGTTAATCCCCACCATCGGCACCACCCGCACCTTTCTGGTATTCAGCCTGGCACTGCTCTTTGTGGCTCTTGCGGGTCTTGGAACGAGCGGTGGTCGAAGGGCGGTTCTTCCATACTTTTTAATGGTGGTTGTCCTGGCGCTGCTCGCATTCCTTGCTGGCAGGGGTGCCATCAAGAAGTCAAACGGACAGATTTTCGAAACCGAGTCTGCATATAATTACATCCAGGTGATTGAATTGAGTGGCACCCGTTATCTGAGGTTGAATGAGGGACAAGGCATCCACTCGGAGTACAACCCGCAGACGCTGGAATATGGTGGTCCGTGGCAGCAGTTCCTGGTGGGACCCTTCTTTTATGCCAAGCGCCAACCAGGGGATGTGAATCGAATCGCGATCGTGGGGTTGGCAGCGGGGACGACCGCCCGGCAGGCTGCAGCGGTTTTCCCAAACGTGGTCATTGATGGATTTGAGATCGATCCGAAGATCGTTGAAGTAGGGCAAAGATATTTTGATATGAATATGCCCAATCTGAATGTGATCGTTCAAGATGGGCGCTGGGGGTTGGAAAGCAGCCCGGAAAAATATGATTTGATCTGCCTGGATGCATACCGTCCCCCCTACATCCCGCCGCACCTGACGACGCAGGAATTCTTCCGGATCGCAGCAGAACACCTCGTCCCGCAAGGGGTCGTGGTGATCAATGTGGGTCGGGCTCCGGGCGACCGCCGGCTTATTGATGGATTGGCATCCACCTTGGGAACAATTTTCCCCTCCATATTTGTCATGGATATCCCCAATACTTACAACTCGATGATATATGCCACACTCCAGGATACCCAGTCGATCAACCTGGAGCAGAATCTTTTTGATCTTTCAACCCGCACAGATGTGAACGCACTGTTGATTAACTCCGTGAAAATCACCCTGGATAATCTTCAACCGGCGCCTCAACATACCGTTGTTTTTACGGACGACAGGTCCCCGATCGAGTGGATTACCAATTCCATGATCTTGAATTTTTTCCTGCAGGGAGAAATGGAGACCACACAATGAGGATTTTACAAAAAGTAATGGCGTGGGCGGTAACCCTCCTGCTTCCCCTGGCATTGACCTTCCTCGGGGTGCGGCTATTATTGACACATGCTTTTCCAGAGATTGAGTACCGGTTGCCGGGATTCCCCAAGGACGGTTATGGATTTAACCTGCAGGAGCGGTTGCATTGGTCAAAGATTTCCATTGATTATTTGCTAAACGATGCAGATATTTCCTTTCTGGGGAACCTGCGTTTCCCTGATGGTACCCCGCTGTTCAACGAACGGGAACTGAGTCACATGCATGATGTAAAGAAAGTTGTCCAGCCGGTATTATGGGTTGGGTATGGAACCTGGTTATTCATGTTGGGACTTGGAGCTTGGGCGCATTACGGCGGGTGGTGGCAGGAATACGTAAACGGTATCCGGCGCGGCGGGTGGGTGACCGCTGCATTGGTGGTATTGATAGGGATTTTTGGATCAATCAGTTTCTGGCAATTCTTTACGCTTTTCCATGGCCTGTTTTTCAGCGGTGACTCCTGGCAGTTCCTTTTCTCCGATACACTCATCCGCTTGTTTCCCCTGCGTTTTTGGCAGGATGCCTTCCTGTTTGCCGGCAGTTTGGATCTTCTGGGCGGGTTGGCGCTGGGAGTCAGCTTGAGACGGAAACGGAATTAAGGGGTTATTACAGGTGATATAATTCTTCATCCTCGAGGAGTAAAGATGACCGATTATCATTCCACTGGAAAGACCACTCTCACCCCGGAAGTACTGTTGACCATCGCCCGCATGGCAGCCCTTGAAGTTAAAGGTGTCAAGCACATGGCACCGGTCAAAGGCGGGGTTAACAGCCTATTCAGGCGTGGAAATGATGGTGTGCGGATAGTGGTGGAGGACAGCATTGCTTTGATAGACCTTTACCTGGTACTGAATAATGATGTCAACATCCGGGAGATCAGCCGGACAGTCCAGCAGACGGTGGCACGGGCGGTCACCGAAATGACCGGCATGGAAGTGGGGCACGTCAACATTCACATTGAGGATATTGATTACCTGACCGAGGCATAACGTTTTATGAAAGCTCGAACGAGAGCGCGGGGGACTGCTCTGCAAGCACTTTACGAAGTCGATATGGTGGGTCACCCTCCTGTGCAGGTCTTGCAGGATCGCCTCGAGGAAGAATCC
>DBFP01000035.1 GCA_002294405.1 Anaerolineales bacterium UBA877
TGGGAGGCATAATCCTTCTCTTTGAGGGCTAGCTCATACAGGGAGTGGATGGAAGCGGTCACTGCGGCTTCATGAGTTTGGACTTCCTTGAAGGCTTCCAGGCTGGATTTCCATTCGGTTTGTGGGGCTGAGATTCCCTTGAGAACCACCTGTGCACCGCGATCGATTAGATGTTCATAAAACTTCATCCCATGTTCACGTTCCTCAGCCTCCTGCACCCGCATCCAGGATGCAAATCCGGGTAGATTTTTATTGGCAAAATAGCCGGCCATGGATAGATACAAATATGATGAATACAGTTCCTTGTTTATCTGTTCATTAATGGCTTCCTGCATGCTTTTTGAAATCATTTGTTCCTCCTGATTTTGGATATAAGTTATCTTATTATACCGAATATATCGGGTTTATTCATATGTGTTATATTAATTCTTCATAAATATTTTCAGGCATTCTGATCCTTGTCGCTGGATTATTCCTCATCGCCCCCACTATCATCTGCTGCCGTGGGTTGGTCGAGTCGTACCACGTCACCGTGGACATTAATTACCACTCTGAATCCGGACATTCCCATGAATGCACGGCTCTCTTCAGGAATCCCCTTTTCCATCAAGGTGTCAAATTGCTTGTGAATATTTTTTAATTGGTTTTGAAGCATGGCCTTGGAAAAGATGTCCTCCATCCCGAGCATCTTGGCTGCCTGTTCACTGAGTAAATCCTCGTTGCCGCTTATCTGCTTGCTCATCATTTCCAACACCTGACGGTCCACCTGCTCGGAGGGGATATGCCGCTTGAACCCGCCATCGTCCACCACGTAACAGGGTTCATCTCCGACATATGCGGTTCCTGCTGGGTTGTTCGATTCATCTACAATAAGACCGGCAAAAATGGGTTGTCGCGGCATGTTATTTTTCTCCATTGATGGTAATCATCACCCTCGTGTCACATGTACCCGGGTTCCAGTTCCAGGCTCGAGCACCAAACGCTCGTCTGACGGTACCGTGGGAAGGCTCCAGCGGTAAATCCATTTAGCATCCTGCGGTGTCATATTAATGCAGCCATGGCTGTGTGGGTGTCCAAAATCATTATGCCAGTATGTGCCATGGATGGCAACCCCGGTATCCGTAATATATGAATCCCAGGGCACCCCCGGCAGGTCGAACACGGAATATTGGTCTGCCCCGCCGGTCATATGATAGGTCGGACGTTTGTGGAATGTTCTAAACCAGCCAAGGGGGGATTCAAAATTCTTTTGACCCGTAGCCACCCTGGCCGCATACACCAGGACATTCCACTCAAAGGCCAATAAGATTTGACGATCAAGGTGGATTTCTATGTGTTTTTCATTCTCCGGCACCTGCGTGGAAAGCGGTGCTACCTCATCTGGAGAAATGATATGCATCGATTCCGGTTGGGTGAAATAATGGGATTTATATAAATTATCGTATGCCTTGTACCACTGACTCCCGTCCCGTTGATCGGCAACCACTGCATCGATCCAGTGTGTGGTCCCATAATACAATCTTGGACCGGGGGTCGGGCTTCGATTAATCGCCCAAGCAGAATCTGCATATGGGACGGTAATTTCACCCAGCACCCCCTTTTCAGGGATCTCCACCACAGGTTCATTCAACCGTGTATCGACTGGTTGGACCCCCCCCGAGTACACATACCTCCCATCCCCCAGGTGGTACCAGGTGCGGTTATAGTCGCCGTCCACACCTCCAAATACCCGCTCGCGGATAATCAAAGCACTGTCACGTGGATACGATCTTATCCGCCTGCCACTGAAAGCCGGAAAATCTCGCACGATCAGGCTGTTGTAGACCACCCGGCCTTGCATCTGTGCCTGGGAAGCCTCGGCATTATCCAGCTTAAGATGGGAAAGAAAAAGACTGAGCAGTGTCGCTCCGCCCAGTTTTAAGAAATCACGTCTTGAAAGTAATCCATTGAGCATACGGATTAAAGGGGATGCCTTGGTAAATTTCCTCTTATATTATTAAATTTAATAATGAATGTTGACCAGTGTTCCAACGGATGCCCAATAGAACAACCACTGGGCATCCGGGGTATACATGTTCACACAGCCGTGACTCATCGGGTGCCCGAAATTATTATGCCAGTAGGTACCGTGCAGCCCGTAGCCGTAATAGAAATACATCGTATAGGGTACATTCGGAAGATAATAACCATATCCAGCCATCAGGGTGGATTCCAATTTAATGTAGATGTGAAATTGCCCTGTAACTGTTGGATATGCCGGCACACCGGTGGACACAAGGAAACTCGCCACGATGGTATTCCCTTCGTAGGCATATAACATCTGCTGGGAAAGATCAACATCAATCCAGCGGCCGCTGGTATCGGTATAAGTGATCGGGGTGTTGGTCGGTCTGGGCCTGGGTGTACTGGTTGGCCAGGGAATATAAGTATTGGTTGGCTGTGGTGTAAGCGAGGGGGTGAAGGTTTCGGTGGGCGTAAAGGTCGCTGTTTGTGTCGGTGTCGCCGTAAACGTTGATGTCGGTGTGAAAGTGTTGGTCGGAGTAAATGTCGGAGTAAAAGTGGGTGTATATGTGGGTTTATCCAATTCGACCGGCGCACCGAAGATGCCAGGGACCGGTTCCTGGGGACGCAGGAAAGCCAGGGCTGGTGAGGCATTGCCTGGCCAGAAAACCCAGGCTGCGGTTGCACAAACAGCCAGAACCAGCAGGGTTAAAAATGACCCTTTATATTTTGCCAGGGATTTGGCAGGCTTGTGACTGGGTTCTGGAGCGGAGGACGCGACAGTTGTGGGGTGGTGCTGCCCAACCTGCGGTTGGGTCTCTGGTTCCGTCAGCGATTTCAGCAGGGATGAATCAGCCTCTCCGGACTTCTCATCTTGCGGGCTTGATGCCCCGCTCTTGCTGGTCGCCTCCCGTAGACGTTCTGCAGCCCAATGCATTCCCATGCGGGCGCGTTCACTTTGTGGGTTGATACGCAGTGCTTGTTCAAGATATGCCACGCTGGCTTTGGGGCTGCCGACTGCAGCCATGAGCAGCCAGGGTTCTTCCAGTTCCGGGCACAGGGCCACTGCCTGCTCGGCATAACGGCGCAGGGATTGACGGTCACCCCGCTGTCCGGCTCGCTGGGCATTCAGAATGGCTTCCTTGGCGATCTCAAGCTTGGGTTTCATGGAGTTGGTACTTGCTGCACGCTTTCACTCTTGACAAAACAAAGTACACCTGCCACCACCCCGTCTGCCACCACGTCAGGGTGGTCAACCAGGATGCTGCGGTCCAGGTTCAGGAAACCAGCCTCAATGATCGCGGAAGGGGTGGAAGGGTCAACCGCTCTAAAGGCATGGTAATCCGTCATGTTCAGGGTGACATTTCCTGAACGATATTGCAAGCCGGTGACCCTCCCGTAACGGTCTTCCAGGCATGCGGACAGGCGCTCGGTCAGGTTCTTATCCTGGCTGTAGGACGAGGCAGCCACCTTGAACCCGGTGGCTTCCGAATCAATCACATCACAAGTATCGTTGTGAATGGAGAGCATTAATGCTGCCTGGTAACCCTCCAGCCGCGGATCAAATTCCTGGAGCAGGTCAATATTGTAGCCGCGTGCCTCCAGTTTCTGCCGCACAAGGGAGGCGATCTTCAAGTTTACGTCCAGTTCATTTGTTCCATCCGGACAAACGGCGCCCGGATCGCCTCCATTACCCCAGTGACCCGAGACAATGCCAATGCGTACTGATTTCTGGGTGGTCGGGACCGGCTCAATCCCTCCTGGCTGGGGTGTCAATATCCCGGATATGATCCCTCCAAATTTTCCCGAAAACATTTTTGGAGAAAAACCAGTGAACAAAGTCGCCAGCAAAAAGGCAACACTGATTGTGGTTTGCAAAATTCTTCCACCACCAGGGGCAGTGCTGCTGCTCGAGTGGGAGGGTTTGGGAAATATGGGCGCAGTCATAGTGCTACCAATGGTACCTTAATTTGAACCAAAAAGGCAGGGTTATTTATATGGTATCAATAATAATAACTTGTTAAGCTGTTATCACCCTCTCCAAAAAAGATCCTCCCCAGTGCATTACCATCCCTATTATCACCAGGGATATTAACCTTGGATTCTGGCTCAACGAATTAATATTCAAATTCAGCGGTAATCCTTAAATCATCCTTAACCGACTGGCCCAGGAAAAGATTACTTTGCTATAATCTCACATAATATGGCTGAATATCTCTATATCATCCATCCCTTCCGGCACGGTTTTTTCGAAACCCCCACCCCGCAAGAAGAGGCGGTCCTGGACGAGCATTTCGCTTACCTCAAACAAGCGGCTGAAACAGGAACGGTTCTGCTCGCAGGTCCTTGCACGGACGATACGTTTGGATTGGTGGTCTTTTCTGCTGAAAATGACGCATGCGCCAACGCTTTCATGTTAAACGACCCCAGCGTGAAGAAAAACGTCATGCTGGCAGAATTGCATCCAATCCGTGTCTCAGTTCGAGGAAAATGACCATCTACCCCGTTTCAGCACTGCGGGCGGTCGCACTGCACACCCAAGGTTTGCACACCACCAACGGAAGTGAATCGACTCCCTCGCCAGATTCCCTTTTCCAGGTCATCAATCAGATTGGTTGTGTACAGATTGATACGCTCCACATGGTGCGCCGCAGTCATTACCTCGTCCCTTGGAGCCGGGTTGGCGCTTATCAGCCGGTCGATTTCGACAATCTCATATTTGGATCAAATCGGCGACTTTTCGAAGGTTGGGAGCATGCTGCCTCCATCATCCCATTGGATGAATATCGTTACCAGATGCCTCGCCAGCGATATCTGCGCGAACATCCTGACACTTGGTACACCCGCTGGCTTAGTGATTTTGCTCAAAAGGACTTCATTCTCCAGGTATTGGATCGCATCCGCCGTGAAGGAGCGTTAAAGGTCAGCAGTTTTGAGTCAGATGGACACAAGGGGGGTACCTGGTGGAATTGGCGTCCAGCCAAAGCGGCATTGGAATACCTGTATGCCTTCGGTGACCTGATGATCGCCGACAGGGATAAATTCCAAAGAGTTTATGAGCTAACCGAACGTATCCTGCCCAACTGGGTGGATCTTGTCGAGCCGTCCATGGAAGAACGGGACAGGTTTTGGGTCGCACGCGGGGCGAAGGCATTAGGTGTCTGCTTGCCCCGCCATGCCGGGGATTATACCTGGATGAAAGTTACCCGCTCGCGCCCGCAGGTTGCGACGCTTGTAAAAAATGGCATCCTGCTCCCCATTAAGGGCAGGCTGGCTGATGGTGCGAGTGCAGAACTGGTGATCCACCGGGATAACCTGGGTCTGTTGGAACAAGCCGCCGATGGAGCCCTCAAGCCTGGGCGAACGACCTTCCTCAGCCCGTTCGATAATCTTTTTTGGGCTGCCAGGCGCGATGAGATGTTCTGGGGTTTCACCAAATCCCTTGAGGCTTATCTTCCAGCTCATAAACGCAAATATGGGTATTTCTGTCTGCCCATCCTGCACAATGACCGGCTGGTTGGACGCTTCGATCCAAAACTTGAACGCAAATCCGGCAAGTTGATCCTGCGATCCCTGTATTTGGAACCCGGGGTCAAACCTGGCGAAAAGCTCGTCAAGGATATTTCCACCGCGATGCATGATTTCATGGTCTTCCATGAGGCCACAGAACTTGTCATCGATCGCAGTGAACCGCCCCTATTTCGCAAGAAACTCCTGCGTGCAATGCAATAATTATGTAAATCCATAAATTCCAAATGAAATCAGGACCGGTAATCCATGAATCAAAAGATTGATAACCTCAACAAAAAGGAACTCCTCGACCAGATCCGCACTGAACATGGAAAACTTAAAGCGGTCCTATCACGTTTGACCCATGCTCAAATGTTGTTGCCGGGAGTTGACGGTGAGTGGAGCGTCAAGGACGCGCTGGCTCACATCTCAACCTGGGAACGTTGGATGATACGCTGGATAAACTGCCTCCTGCGGGGGGAAAAACCCAACACTCCCGAGTCTTGGGATGTTGAGCGCATGAATGCTGAAAATTATATTAAGGTCAGGGATTTTCCCCTGGCGAATGTCCTTGAGGAATTCCGCCTTTCTTATTGGGATTCCCTGGCTCTTACTGAAAGTTTACGTGAGGACCAACTGCAAACTGTCTATCCGGACACCTGGCCAATGGGTCCACTCTGGACAGGCGTGGCTGCAAACACAAATTGGCATTACAAGGATCATCGAATGGATATTCAAAACTGGCTCAATAAAAGGGATAATTGAGATGCGCCGTCACACTCCGCTTGCCAAAGCCGGATTGACCGGCAATCCAGCCATCCAAGGTAATACCGTCACTTTCATCTGGAGGGGTAAAACGGCACCCCACCTGGTTGATGATTCTCACAATTGGGAAGAAAATCCTCAAACCATGCAGCCATCCAGGAAGGGGCTGTGGACTTATTCGATGAACCTCACTCCAGACGCCTACATTGAATATGCCTTCATCGATCCGCAGACCGGGGAACGCCTCCCCGATCCGCTTAATCCGAATCGCATCTGGAATGGCATTAATGCATATAATCATTTTTTCTATATGCCGGGCACCAGCCCGACACCACTCAGGCAGATTGCGAGGGGTACCCCCCGGGGGAAAGTGACCCTCCATCGCCTCCCAACGGACGAATTTATCCTCGGCAAACATCGGACTGTGTACTTGTACCAGCCCCCGGTTCATGAACCTGTTCCTCTCGTGGTGGTTTATGATGGCTCTGACTACCTAAAACGCGCCAATCTGAATTTGATCGTGGATAACTTGATCGCCTCGCAACGCGTCCGCCCATTCGCCATGGCAATGATCCAGAATGGCGGCAAGGCTCGCAGCCTGGAATATGCCTGTTCAGACTCCACCCTTGGATTCATCCTTGAAGCACTACTGCCGTTCACCCGTGAACAACTTAACTTGGTCTCTCCCAAGGAAGAACCGTACGCAGTGCTGGGTGCATCGCTGGGTGGATTGATGGCTTTGTATACTGCACTGCGTTTGCCAAAGATCTTCGGAAAGGTACTGAGTCAATCAGGTGCGTTTATCTTGCCGGAACACGAATTTATCGTGGTGGACCTGGTGCGCCACTTCCCACCCCCGCAGCTTGATATTTGGATGGATGCTGGTCGTTATGAATGGCTGCTGGCAGGCAATCGGCAAATGGTCGCTCTTTTGAAAAAAAGAAAATATACCCTGAAGTATCACGAGTTTTCTGGTGGTCACAATTACACCTCGTGGGGCAATGATATCGGCCGTGGGTTGGAAACCCTTTTTTCGTAGATGAATCCCATGGTTGCTTTTTTCTTTACTCCCTGTAATCTCTCAAAAAAAAAGAATATTGATGCCCAAAGAATTAACCGGAACGACGACTTCTTTGGGGTTTTGGATCGCGATCGCCTTGATTCGGGGATTCTTCCTACCCCCGATTTCAATTTCCCTTGACTTTCCTGGGAAGATTCCCCATTGGGGGCATCGGGATCGAGGAATCAAGAACCGTTTTTCCTGCGTGAGAACCTTGGTTTGGCAGGTGCTGCCCGCCCCTATCCATTGTCGGTTGGCATTATAATTGAAGCGTATGTCCATTTTTACATCCAAGCATATCATCCTTGGAATCACCGGATCCATCGCTGCCTACAAGGCAGCAGACTTGGCGTCCAGACTCACCCAAGCCGGGGCACTGGTGGACGTCATCCTAACCCCTTCTGCCGAGAAGTTCATCACCCCGCTCACCTTCCAATCCCTTACCGGACGGAAGGCTTTTACTGATTCTGAGTTGTGGGGCGGGGAAGCGCACGTGCTGCATGTGGGGCTCGCTCACAGTGCCGACCTGCTTGTCATCGCTCCCTGCACGGCTAATACAATTGGAAAACTTGCCCACGGGCTCGCCGATAACCTGCTGACCATTACGGCAATGGCGATGCGATCTTCCATTTTGATTGCTCCCGCAATGGACGCAGGCATGTTCGAGAATCCCGCCATGCAGGAAAATGTCCTCATCCTGCAAGAGCGGGGATTTCATTTTATCGGACCGGTCGAAGGTCACCTTGCCTCGGGGTTGACCGGGCGCGGACGGATGACCGAACCTGATGAATTGCTTGGTAACATACGCCTATTGCTGGGAGTCAATGGAAAACTAAAAGGGAAGAAGATTGTGGTAACTGCCGGGGGGACACAGGAGCCTCTCGATCCCGTCCGAATACTAACGAATAAATCCTCCGGTAAACAAGGCTATGCCATTGCCCAGGCGGCACTCGATTCTGGCGCTTCCGTGGTGCTGGTCACTGCTCCCACTTCTCTTATCCCCCCCGTGGGTGCAAAGGTAATCCGGATATGCACAGCGAAGGAGATGCATGACGTCGTCCTGGAAGAGGCTGCCGGGGTGGATGCCTTGGTGATGGCCGCTGCAGTGGCAGACTTTCGCCCGAAAAAGGTCTTCAAAAACAAGCTCAAGAAAATAGACGGGATCCCACAGTTCTTCCTTGAGGTCGCGCCCGACATCCTGCTTGGAGTGGCGGGAATGGGATCCTTGAAACCCGGGGTGGTCATCGGATTCGCTGCTGAAAGCACCGACTTGCTCAAGAATGCTGCGCTCAAATTGAAATTCAAAAAGTTGAACATGCTGGTTGCAAACAATATTTCGGATCCCGAAGCCGGTTTTAGCGTGGACACCAACCGGGTCACACTTCTATTCCCGGACGGAAAACAAGAAACATTGCCGCTGCTTGCCAAGGCTGAAGTGGCAGAAACCATCATCGCACACTTGGAAGTACTCCTGGAGAATGGATGACAAAAGTCCTTGTGATGTCCGACATACATGCCAACGCGGTCGCGCTGGAGGCTGTCCTGGCAGATGCCGGGAAAATTGACGAAACCTGGTGCCTGGGGGATGTGGCGGGTTACGGTCCACAACCCAATGAATGCATTGACCTTATCCGATCCCTGCCAAATTTGACTTGCATGATGGGCAACCATGATTTTGCGGTGGTTGGTGATACCGGGTTGGATACATTTAATACCGATGCCAAAAGCGCCCTGGTCTGGCAGCGCAAGGTGTTTAGCAAGGAAAGCCGTAATTTTCTGAGCGGGCTGCATGAAGAGATGGTTGTTCGCGGAGAGGTTTCACTGGTCCATGGCAGCCCGCGGGATCCCATCTGGGAATATGTCATGAACACCCTGGTTGCGCGGATTAACCTGGGGTTTTTTGATTCTCAATGGTGTTTCGTTGGGCACTCCCATTTTCAAGCCGTTTTTCAATATCACTTGAAGTCGGACGATATTTCCATCGTGGTCCCGCGACCGGGAGAAAAGTATGAACTTAAAGAAAGGGCAATCCTAAACCCCGGGTCGGTGGGTCAGCCCCGCGACAGGGATCCCCGTGCCGCTTATGCGCTTTTCTCCCCCGAAGAGCATCACTGGGAGCCGCGCCGCGTGGAATACGATATCAAATCGGTCCAGAATTTAATTTTGGATGCAGGTCTTCCCCCCCGCCATGCCGAAAGACTTGCCGGAGGATGGTAAACCCGATCCAGGGGCACCAGCAGGTTAATGGAACTGATGGTGCCTTTTGATTTAAAGATGGAACTATTGTTTCCCCCCCGGCGTCTAAAATATGTTACTCACCCCTGACAACTTTTTGAAGGAGGAATTCGCCATGAAAAAGAGAATCCTGATTATTTTTACAGCCCTGGCACTGCTATTGTCCGCCTGTGGTATAAAGGCTGCCATCACCCCCGGAGACCGGTCTCAAGGTGTGGGCGGTGGACCTGTTCCACCCAACGCCCCTTATCCCACCCAGGCTCCAGAGAGTTTATCCGATTCTTCCAAAAGTCCTTCTTATGGGAATCCCAGCCTTCCTGCCGTTCAGGATCGGTTGGTTATTATGAATGCGGATCTGACTGTGGTGATCCCTGATCCGCAAGCCAAGGCGGAGGCCATTAGCCAGATGGCTGCCAATCTTGGCGGATTTGTGGTCTCGATGAATATGTACCAGACTACCATGCAAAATGGAAATACCGCCCCCGAGGGATCCATTTCCATCCGTGTCCCGGCAGAGAAATTTGATAACGCCCTGAGCCTGATAAAGGCGGATGCGGTCGAAGTCCGCAACTTGAACCGGACCGGTCAGGATGTAACTGCTGCGTACGTGGACTTGAAAAGCCAGCTGACCAACCTGCAGATGGCCGAGGCGGATCTGCAGGCAATCATGGATGAAGCCAAAAACAACCCCAACAGCAATACCACTTCCAAAACACAAGATGTATTGTCTGTTTATAACCAGATCATCTCCGTGCGAGGGCAGATTGAGTCCATTCAAGGCCAGATGAAATACTACGAACAATCATCGTCCTATTCGCTGATCAATGTGACCCTGATTGCCGAAGAAACCATCCAGCCAATTCAAATTGGTGGATGGAAACCTGAAGGGGTAGCCCGGGATGCCATCCAAACATTAATCAAGTTCTGGCAGGGTTTCGTGAATTTCCTGATCAATTTGTTCCTACTCGTTCTCCCGGTTTTGATCACCATTTTTGCACCGATTGCGCTGATCATCTGGGGTATCGTTGCCCTGGTAAAACGACAAAAGAGGAAAAAGGCACAAGCCAATAAGTAATTACCTTCCTTAACTACTTCAATACCCCTCTCCCAAATGGAGAGGGGTATAATTTTCTGCATGGAAAAACTCCTTCGGGAGGCTCATCAGCTCTTTGGGATCCACCTCACAGGGCGGCAGGTGGTGGCGCTGATGACCTTCGAGCGTGAACTCCTGGATTGGAATCAGAAATTCAACCTGACTGCGATACGCGATGCTGAAGGGATCCGCACCAAGCACTTCCTCGATTCCTTTTCTTGCGTGCTGGCCTGGAAGGAAAACCCACCCCGCAGGTTGATCGATGTGGGTACGGGTGCCGGTTTTCCTGGAATTCCGCTCAAGATTTTATATCCCTCCATGCACCTGACACTGGTCGAATCAGTGGCGAAAAAAGCCAATTTTTGCCGCCACGTGGTTGAACTTCTGAAACTGGGTTCCACCGAAGTGCTCACCGCCCGCGCTGAGGAGGTGGGGCAAATGCCAGCCCACCGCCAGGGCTATGATTGGGCGGTCGCCCGTGCGGTGGCAACCCTCCCCGTGCTGGTGGAATACCTTTTACCGTTGGTCCAGGTGGGAGGCGCAATGCTGGCGCAGAAAGGTCAGTCCGGGCCTGCCGAGACACACAAGGCTGACAAGGTCATTACAATTCTTGGAGGTCGGACTCGCCAACTACTCCCGGTTAATTTACCGGGCGTCGCTGATGACCGCTTTCTGGTCGTGGTTGACAAGGTGGCTGCAACACCCCCCAGGTATCCGCGTAAGCCGGGAATCCCTGCAAAAAATCCTTTATGAGTTCCCTGGTTGCATATCCAACCGGACTTGTTGCCGCAGATCAAAAAAAAGTTTCTGTAGTCCTTCTCACGGGAAGGTGATTCAATTCCCCTGGTAATGATTGCGAACCATTAAGATGGGAAATTTACCCATCCTTTTTAAGGGTTCCCGGAATACCCATGTTGAGAAATTTATGATATTTTCTTTGTATTTCGCTCGTACCACCAATCCTCTGCATGAAGGTACCCTAGTAACGCCTGCGATGCCACCCACCTTAATGGTTCAGGTGGCCATGAGATAGGTTTGCGTTCCACGAACCAGACTGAAGAAAGATCGGTCTTCCGTTCCAGCAGCAGGTCGCAGAGCGTTTGTCCATTAAGATGGGTTGGTGCCACCCCATGCCCCACGCATCCAAGACTATACCAGGCCCGCTGATCCCCCACCATGCCAATGGCGGGTGCCATTTGCAGGGTCACACTAACGGGGCCTCCCCAGCGGAACGAAAACTTTACCTCACTCAATCCGGGGAATAACTCGACCGTATCCTTTTCCAATTGCTGGAAGGTCTTTTCGTTCATATCGCGTTCCATGTCGCGACCATATGATATGGTTACATTACTTCCACCCATGGCGATGCGGTTGTCCGTTGTGAGTCGCAAGTAATGCACCAGGTTGCGCGCATCTTCGAGGCCCTGACGGTGCTTCCAGCCAATGGAGTCCAATTGGTCTTTGGTCAATGGTTCGGTGATCACCATGTGCGTGAATGCCGGGACCTGCTTGTTCCGGATCTCGGGGATGAGATGTGAATATGCATTGGTGGCGAAAACGATCTTCTCAGCATTCACAATCCCCTTTGGAGTTTTCAGGATAAACTTTTTCCCCCGCTGGATCTCGGTCACGGGTGATTGCTCGTAAACGACCGCTCCCACTTCCTGGGCTATCCGCTTTAATTCCCTTACCTGCTTCACCGGATTTAATATCCCGCAGCGAGCTTCGTTCCATGCCCCCAGCACCAGGGGACTGTTCACCTCAGCGCGGGCTTTCTCCCTGTCAATCCATTCAATTCCAGTTATCCCATAGCTGGTGAGAAGTTCAATATCATGCTGGATGCGTTTGACATATCCAGGCGTGGTTGCCAGTCTCAAGAAGCCAGTGTATTCGAAATCGCTCTGGATGTTATGTTCATGGATCAGGTCCCGTACCAGGTCTACAGAGCGTTCGCAGTATCGATGCGCTTCCACCGTGCGCTGCTGCCCAAATAGCATGCTCGTGACAGCCGGTTCAAGACCAAATAGTGTCATCGCAAAACCACCGTTGCGTCCACTGGCACCGAAACCAATCACTTCCCCCTCCAGGACAGCAACATTCATCGTCGGTTCAGCCTTGCGCAGGAAATAGGCCGTGGAGAGGCCGGTGAACCCGCCACCAATGATGGCGACATCCACGGTAACACTGCCCACCACGGGTTCATTTGGGATATACGGACCATAAGTATTTAACCAATATGATTTTTGTGTGTAATCAACGGACATGGTTCCCTCCTTGGCAAGTCAATTCGTAGAGACATTATAAGTCAAAAAATATAATGAGTTGGGACAACCTGCCGTTTTTCCCCATGCTTCCGATTTCAGTAAATCTGACAAAGTTGAAGCCCTATCCCCCGAAACAGAAAATACCTAAAATTCCCTTTCCTCTTCCTCTCGCGCCAATTCCCCATGCCTCATCTTCTTTTTCAAATCCTCAGGCCATTGGCTTACATCCTCGGAGGGGAGACAGGTTGGGCTGGGTCCATTCTGGGTCAGGATATCCCGCGTTCGGCAGTTCAGCACCGCCTTGGCTGTATCCATCCCTGATGCGGTCACTCCTGCTACTCCCTGGCTGAGCGTACTCGCACCGCAAAGGTATAAGCCTTCAAATTCTGTGCGGGTCTGAAACCCCCATGGTCCAACCTGGGTCGGGCTTTTTTGAGTTCCATATAAATTACCCCGCGTGGCGTTGAGGTAATGTTCGTTGGTCAGCGGTGTTCCCAGGCTTGAAAACACGATATGCTTGCTTAATCCCGGGAGGTGTTTTTCCAACCCGCGCACCATTCTCCATGACAGGTCTTCCTTCATCGCCCCGTAGTCCGTGGGACGTGCTCCATACCTGGTTTGCGCCCACTTTTCAAAGGCCTCATAACCCACGAAGGTGAAAGCCTCGCACGTATGATGTCCCGAATGCATCTTGGAAGGATCTTTGAGGGTCGTCGCCGTCAGGAACATCCCCGGGGGTGTCTCGTACTGCAAAACAGAATCATTGAGTCCGTCTGAATAGATTTTGTCTACGTCCGCATGGTCGTAAAACCAGAAATTCCCTGAGTCAAGCCCTGCTCCTCTTAAATCCATATCCGTGGCAAAGAACAGGCTGAGGCACGAGGTCGAATATACAACTGAATTTACCTTCCGCCTGAGTTTTGCAGAAAGCTTTTCCCGCCCGATCAATTTCCCAAAGGTTACCTCCGGATCAGCATTGGATATCACCACACCCGCGCGAATTTCTTCACCACTGTCCAAGGTAACTCCAACCACCTTTTTCCCCTCGGTCAGGATCGTCTTTACCCGGCACTTAAGCCTGATTTCGCCTCCTGCACGTTTCAAAGCCCTGACAAATGCACGCGGGATGGAAAACGAACCACCGAGTGGATAGTAACCGCCGTCAAGGTAATGATGGGTGATCCCGGCTTGCATGAATGCGGAGACTTGCGAAGGAGGCAATCCGTGATCACCTGCCTGCCCTGACAGCACTCCTTTCAAAACCGGATCGCTGACATGCGCGTTGATTAGGTCTGCCCCTGAGGCACGCATCCACTTGAAAATGGTCGGTGCGCTTGCAGCTGATTTTAATGGGTGGTTCAGGTCACCGATCCGGGAAAGTGACTCGATCATTTTTGTCAAATCTGTGAAATACCCCTCTATCCCTTTCCTTTCATGAGGAAAGTGACTAATTAACCTTTCGATTAAATTCCGCTTGCCCTTGGGGAAATCCACGCGTCTGTCACCGATGATGATGTGGTCGTAGCCATCGGGGTTGAGTTCACAAAACGTGAGATCTTGTGATACACCAAGTCCCTCATAAATGCGGCGCAGTCCCCCACCCTCTTGCAGGTCGCCGATATAATGCACCCCAGGACTGAAGCGATAGCCTTCCAGGGTGAATGAATGGGTCCACCCCCCAGGTCGGTCGTGCTGTTCGAGCACCAGCACCTTCCTGCCCGCCTGTGCCAGTGCCACGCCCGCGGTCAGCCCGCCGGCGCCAGAACCGATGATGATCGCGTCATAATCCAAGCTGGGACCCTTTTGTTATGATCTTGATCTCATCCGATTTGTTAGGGATGATGCACAGGAATTCAAAATTCTCCTCCCCCATGTTCCGGTACCAATGATGCACCCCCTCCGGGATGAAGACAACATCCCCGGCGTGAACATCAAATGTCTCTTTGCCAATACCGATGGTGGCATGACCCTGCAGGATGTATTGTTCGTGTTCCACTGTGTTGGTGTGCTCTGGTATGCCGCCGCCAGGTCCCATGACGAAACGTCTCAAGGCAAAATTGGGTCCCTCCTGCGCGGAGATCAATACCTGTATCGTGGTCTTTTCCCCCGATTTTACAACCTGCGCTTCAACATCCTGCGTATGTTTGACAGACATTCTATCCTTTCTTCCCAACCTCCCGGACTTTGACCGTCCCGGCGGAAATTTCCCATTGTTCAGAATTTTCAACGAAACCGGGGGAAAACAGGTTCATATCCGTGGTGGTCAGCATCGCCTGTTCGACCTTGTCCAGGTAAGCCAGCAAGTCGAGCTTGCGTTGGGTATCCAATTCAGCCATCACTTCGTCAAGCAACAGGACTGGCCACTGGCCGGTGCGGGCTTTCATCCATTCGATCTCAGCTAGTTTGAGCGCCAGCAGGGTTGTGCGCACTTGCCCGCGCGAACCAAAGTCGGAAAGGTCGATCCCGTTTGCCAGGAAGCTCAATTCATCCCTATGTGGACCAAGCACCGTCACTCCACGGCGGATCTCTTCGGAACGGAATTTTTTTAGCGCCAGGTCAAATCCCTGGCGGATGTCTTCCTCACTGAAGCCGTTTCGCTTCACACTGGTTTTCAACGGCATGGCGATCTGCCCATCGGGAGGAGGCAATGGGTCATAGGCCGGTTGGTATAGGATCCGCAGTACTTCCGTACCGTTGGTCAGATCCCGGTGGATACGGGCAGCCAGTTTCTCGATTTCGTGCACCGCCTCGATGCGCCGTAAAATGATGTTCGCGCCAAAGCGAGTGATGGTCTCATCCCAAAAATCCAACTGGGATTTGTCACCCCCCTGGTCAGCCAGCTGTTTAAGTAGCGCGTTGCGTTGGGTCAATGCCTGCCCGTACTCTCGCAGCACATGGGCGTATCCCGGAACAGTCTGCGCCAGTGCTAGATTAAGGTACCTCCGGCGGTCTTCAGGTCCTCCCTCAAGGATCTGGGTCATCTGGGGCACAACAATGACGGCGTTGAAGTGTCCGATCACTTCGGTTAAGGGACGCTTGATTCCGTCGAGCAAGATTTCCTTGCGCAGGCGCTGTCCGGTGGCACCCACCCCTTCGAGTACCAGCCTGACTTCCAATCTGTGTTTTGCCAGACCGCGCGTGTACTCGGCAACCAGTCGCCCCACCCCCAGGTCTTTCTTTGCTTCAAGGAAGTTGACCAGCTGCCGGTCGGCATGGGTCTGGAAGGAGGTGAACGCTGCCAGGAAATAGACAGCCTCCAGCACGCTGGTCTTACCCTGGGCATTGCTCCCGGTCAGCAGCACAACCCGCCGAGGGACATCTACATCAAGGCGGGCAAAACTGCGAAAGTTGGAAAGGGATAGATGTGTCAGGAACATTTATTTTTCCGGGGTCAGATTCTACACTGCAGACAGGTTCTTATTTTATACATTATCAAGTACCGGTTCTTCCGGGGCAGGTTTCCAGACTTTCGCAGCCCGGTCGGTAAACACGACACCGTTCACATGATCGATCTCATGCTGGAATATGCGTGCCAGCCAACCTTTAGCCTTGATTTTCATGGGCTGCCCGCGGCGTGTCTGACCTTTAACGGTCAAGGCGATGGAACGCTCAACCTCCCCGTGCAAACCGGGGATGGACAGGCACCCTTCAATCCCCATTTCAGTCTCATCGGATGTTTCTTTAATTTCAGGGTTGACCACCACGTAAAGTTTCTTGGGCGCCTCATCCAATTCATCATCTTCAGGATATTCCACCACGATGAGTCGTCTGGATATTCCCACCTGTGGAGCTGCCAGTCCTACCCCCGGGGCCTCGCGCATCGTCTCGATCATATCGTCGATCAAGGACTGCAGATCTGCATCGAAGCGGGTAATCGTCCTGGCTTTACGGCGCAGGATTGGATCGGGCAATGTTACGATATCACGAAGGGGCATGGTTCACCAGTAAAATGGAGATGGAGCGGCTATTTTACATCATTCATTGGCAGGGTGTCTCCCGGTTTCTTATCCCCGGGGGCGTTTTCCTCGCGCCGCAGCTGTTGTTCGTTGTGGAAATATGCTGCAAACCAGTCAGCAGTGCGTTCACGCTCGGCTTTAATGGTCTCCTGTTCTTTCTTGGTGATTCGTTCCAGCCGCCGGCGTTCGATGTCTTCCTGGACCCCGGAGGGATTGAAAACATTTTCAAATGCCATCTCCTTGCCTCCCCCGATGGTGATGAACACTGTTCCATAATTGAAGATCAGTTCCAGGAGTCCCTTCCGCTTGTATTCAATGGACAGGATGTTATCCAGGGAGGCAATATCATTGGTTACCTGTCCAAGGGGAGTTTTGTCTATATCCAGGATCTGGTCGGGTGTGACCTGGAAAATGTCGTTGCTCCAGTCCACATATTCATAGATCCCCCAAATCAGAGCCGCAAAGAACAGGAGAGCCCAAATTAAAGACAGCAAACCCGCATCTGCGGTAATAAATGCGATCAGGCTGGCAGTGGGACTGATGATCTCATACACCAGGAATCCCAACAGGATAAACAGGATTACTCCGGGCTTCCAGGTCTGTTCAAGAAGCACCAAAATATGCTTTCGATAGGTGACCGTAGCCTGGTTTTCAAACCGCAGCCGGAAAAGATTGATCAATCCCCGTTGGTCCTCGTAGGGGTTTTTCCTTTCCTGCGGGACCGCCATGACTCCCTTGCGTTCATCTGGTTTTTTTTGCTCATCCAGCAGGCGCGTCCTCAGGGCAGCGTTTATTTCCTCCACTTCCATCTTGCGGGATGTGTCCTTGGATCGTTTCCAATACTGGTCGATCAATGCAGCCGCCTGGTACGGGTGTTCCACATTTTTCAATTTGAGAGTGCTCCCGACGATCGTGGAGATGAGCAGGTCCCCATAATCCATCATCCGCCCGGTGATGTCACTTTCAACATTGACGCGTTGAATCGCGGATAATGGTGCTTCCTGCCGGCTTTCATAAATGCCAATCACTTTTTCCACCCACACAACGCGCCGGTCTGTGACTAGGTAATAATCGTTCCCCCAGTCAATAAAGTTCCAAACCCCCCAGCCAGCTGCACCCAGGCTCAAAAACAGACATACATACCAAAGCGCTCCCAAAATGGGAGACCCCAGTGAAAACCACCATGTCAGCACCATTCCAACGATCCCAACCCCCTCTAAAATTACCGGTCCCATCAATCCCTCCAGGAGAAGGATGGAATGTTTGCGTGCCATGAAGTGGACGACCTCATTTTCCTGGAGCCATTTGAAATGGATCCGCCGTTCAAGGCGGTAACTATTTACTGCCACGGAAAAATTCGTCTTTAGACTCGGAATCTTTTTAGTAAGCAGTTGAAATTGGTCCCGCTTCAATACAAGCAGGGTTGTTTCTGAGGCTGCCATGATTGCTGCCGTCCATGGGTGACGTCGGACGAGCATATCTTCTTCCCCCAGGTGGTCCCCTGCGATGAATGTTCCCAATGGTTGCAAGTTCCCCGCCTGGATAAGGGTTACCTTCCCGCTCCATACCAGGTAGAGACTTTCTCCCTCCGTCCCTTGCTTTAAAATCTCCCTTCCGGCAGGGTAAGTTACCTCCTTTAACTCCTTTGCTACCTCATCGATCTGCTCATCGGTCAGGCCATAAAAGAGATGAATCCGGTTTAGAAACATTACCCGTTCGGAAATTTCTATGCTCATACTTCCTGGTTCTATTTTTTTTCCAGAATTTTCCAGATTTTAATACCCGAAATGGTACGAATTTGAAGGTTTTTCCAATCGCGTTACCCGGTAATTCTAGCACGAAACAGTCTCCCTGAAAGTCTAACAAATATGGTGATTCCCTCCGCATTTTTAGTGCCTGTGACTTATTTTAGCCACAGGAGCGTTGAAAAAACCACAAGATTGTCTTTTCTCTCCGCATGGTAAAATCATTCCAATGAAAAAATGGCAGTTCTGGGTCGGGGTCTTGATCAGTGCCTTTTTCTTGTGGTGGAGCCTGCACACGGTAAAATTGGACGATTTGTGGCAGGCGGTGATTCACGCCAATTACTGGTGGATCATACCCGGAGTGATGGTTTATTTTGTTGCGGTTTGGGCCCGCGCCTGGCGCTGGCATTACCTTCTCAAGCCCATCAAGCCCATCCCCACACGCATCATGTTCCCCATCACCTGCATCGGATATATGGGCAACAACATCTATCCGGCTCGCGCCGGGGAGGTGCTGCGTGCAGTGGTGCTCAAAAAAAGGGAGGCGGTACCCATCTCCGCTTCGCTGGCCACCATCATCGTCGAACGAATCTTCGATGGCGTGGTCATGTTGGCTTTCGTGTTTTTCAACCTGACCCAATTGGTAGGTCTGGCAAAAGTGGTCATCCCCTTGGGAAAATGGCAGGTGACGATCTCGGATGTTGCCATCTGGGGCAGCGCGGCTTTCTTCGGCGCATTGCTGGTGTTCCTGCTGGCTTCCATGTTCCCCAAGATCACCGCGAGCATGGGTCAATGGTTCATCACCCGGATCCTTCCAATCCGCTTGCGCGAACAATCCTCCGGGATCATGCATCGCTTCCTGGATGGATTGGAATCGCTGCGCTCGCCGCTTAATATTTTGATGGTATTCCTCACCTCGGTGATCATCTGGCTCCTTGAGACGGTTAAATACTGGTTCGTAATGCATGCCTTCCCATTCGGGGTCAGTTTTTTTACACTTATGTTGATCAATGGTGTGGTTAATTTGGCGACCACCATCCCTGCCGCACCCGCATACCTCGGCACCTTCGACGCACCGGCGATCGCCATTCTTACCGCAGGAGGCATCAATCAGGGCGTTGCCAGTGCGTATACATTCGTTCTCCACTTTGCCTTGTGGTTCCCGATCACCGTACTGGGGGCCTGGTACCTGGCGCGGGAGGGCATAAAATGGAGCGATTCGCTGAGGGCGGAAGCCAAAGAGTCATCCCCACCAGGGGAGCAGGTTTGACCGGTTGCAGACTATATGATTTCTAAAAATTTAGTGGCATCTATAGGAGCAACATGAACATTGCCATCATCGGAGCGGGATTCAGCGGAATGGCAGCCGCATACGATCTAATAAAAGCCGGGCACAATGTGACCATCTTCGAGGCTGCAGACAGCCCGGGAGGTCTGGCGGGAGGATTCAAGGAACCTGGTTGGGAATGGTCAGTGGAAAAGTTCTACCATCATTGGTTCGCCACCGATCGGCATATGCTGGGCCTGATCAAGGAGTTGGGCTGGGAAGACAAGGTCATTTTCCCGCGACCATTAACTGTGATGTACTTTAATGACAAGTTCTATCCCTTCGATTCGATCGTCAAGGCGCTTCTCTTTCCAGGACTGGGATTCGGGGTTAATAAGATCCGATTCGGTCTGGTAGGAGTATTCCTGCGGCTTACCAATAATTGGAAGGCACTTGAAAAGTTCACCGTGGATGAGTGGATGCGAAAATGGGCGGGGGACAGGGTGTATAAGTTGATGTGGGAGCCGTTGGTAATTGGAAAGTTCGGGGAGCGATATTATAAACAGGTCAACATGGCCTGGATGTGGGCGCGTCTCAAAGCCCGCACCACACGGCTGGGCACTTTCCAGGGTGGGTTCCAGAACTTCGCGGATTTATTTGCCAGTCGGCTGCGGGAGTTGGGGGTGGAGATCCGTTTTCAGACACCTGTTGAACGGATCGAGCGCGAACATGGCGCGGGGTCAGTAACGGTGCGCAGCGTGAAGATCGAGAAGTTTGACAGAGTATTGGTCACACTGTCTCCCGAGGCGATGGTTCGCCTGGTGCCCTCTTTACCTGATGACTATCTGCAGGGGTTGAGGAAAATGAAATCGATGGGGGCGGTGGTGATCGTCCTGGCGCTCAGGCATCAATTGTCTGAAGAAGGCTATTATTGGTACAACCTGCCAAAATCAGCGGGATACCCCTTCCTGGCCTTGGTGGAGCATACCAATTACGTTCCAGCTGATAAATTTAACGGTGACCATATTGTCTACATGGGCGATTACCTGGAACCGGATCATGAATTCTTTCGCCTGAACCAGGACGAGATCCTTGAGCGCTTCCTGCCTGCCTTGAAGAAATTCAACCCGAGGTTTGAGCGGGATTGGGTGCGCAAATCCTGGCTGTTCCGCACGTCCTATGCCCAGCCAGTTCCTTTGTTGAACCATTCAATCAATATCCCCTCCATCCAAACTCCTATAGACGGAATCTTTTTCGCATCGATGAGCCAGGTTTATCCATGGGATCGGGGTACCAATTTTGCGGTGGAGATCGGGAGAAAAGCCGCAAGGTTGATGCAAGAATAAAGGCATATTAATAATGTGTGCTGGAATCATTTTCCCCGGGAGGAGCGGTTTTGGGTGGCTGTCCCATCCATAAACATTCCCCGGTTTTTTCCCAAGCAATCATCGATTACAATTCCATATCCATGCCTTCAGGAAAATTCATGCCAACCCTTCTCCTCATCCGCCACGGGGATAACGATTATCTTAAAGCCAATCGATTGCCCGGACATCGCCCCGGCATTCACTTAAACCAGCACGGTCTCGAGCAGGCAGCCGAACTCGCCCGTTCTTTATCCAAACTCCCCATCCAGGCGGTCTATTCCAGCCCGCTCGAACGTGCCGTCGAAACCGCTGAACCACTGGCACGATCCCTTCATCTTACAATCCAGCTCCGTCCTGGATTGATGGATCCAGAGGTAGGTCAATGGGAGGGACGTTCATGGAAAGTGCTGAGACGCACAAACCTGTGGAAAGTGATCCAGCAGACTCCGTCCCAATTCCAATTTCCCGGTGGTGAAACTTTCGTCCAGGTGCAGGAAAGGGTTGTAACTGCCCTTGATTCCATCGTCCGGTCACACGCGGAAGAATTGGTTGCCGTGTTCTTCCATGCTGATCCGATCATGCTGGCGGTGGCCCATTATATTGGCCTGCCTTTGGATGATTTTCAGCACCTGACTGCGTTTGCCGGCTCCGTATCGATCCTGAAATTTACTTCCTCAAGTGTAAAACTGCTGGCGCTCAATCTGTTTCCCCCATTTTCATTTCCAAAAATTTAAGGACGGATCCAGGCATCCGTCCCACATATAAAATTTCCATATATTCAGGAATAAAATTCCTGCCCTTGCCCTACGTCAATTAATTATTGGACTCGGGGTTCTTGCTTTTAATGAGCGAAATCATGTTTCAGGTGGGATCCTTGAACACTCCAAACCAGCCAATTCCCGGGATTTCTGTTGACGGGCGGACGATTGACCCGCCTAGTTTTACCACCTTTTTCAAGTCGGCATTGATATCATCGCTGGCGATATGGATGAGAATATCGCCGGGTTGAGTATCCTCCCCCAGTGGGGAAAATCCTCCTCCCGGTCCTTCAGAGGGTTCCCACAAGACATAATCCATCATCTCATCCCGCGTGGTCTTCCATCCAAACAGAGCTTCATAGAACTTCGCCGCCTTGGCAGAATCTGCCGCAGGGATTTCGATATGCACGACATTTCGCTTGTTCACAGGTTTCTCCTTTCTTGGATGATTTTAATCAATATAGAACATATTTTCTATACCCAGAAGTATATACCAAAATGGGGTAGTGTCAAGCGTATAAAAAGCCCGGCCAGATCGCCGGGAGTAAATTTTTGATCTTCCTAGATTCTAATTAGTGGGGTGGATCAATCCAACAGTGGCCACCTATTTGGTGATTAGTATAACAATCCTTAACAATCAGTTTCTTCTGACTTTTCCTAATTATTATTTCGGTAAATGTTCTTACTGTTTACAACTGAAAACAAAGTTATAAATATAATATTTAAATCCAATCCCAATGAGATATGATCTACGTAGAAATTATCATTTTTTATACGTTCTTCAAGAGTTGCACTATTTCGAAGCAAGATTTGATTGTAACCAGTAATTCCAGGCACAACTTCAAACCTTATAAAAAAATCTTTTGGGTACTTACTTTTATCTCCCAAAGGACTTGGCCTCGGACCAACAAAACTCATCTCGCCCTTTAGGATATTGAGTAATTGTGGCAATTCATCGATACTTGTCTTGCGAATAAATTTACCCACCCTTGTCAACCTTGCATCCTTGTCAGAGTTGTAAGTTGAACCATCTTCGTTGCGAATATCCACTGCATTAATTTTCATTGACCTGAACTTGAACATGATAAATTCTTTCATTCCCTTACCATATCTGTTTGCATTGTAAAAAACAGGCCCCTTGTCTTCAAACTTGATCGCCAAGAAAATGGGTATCGTGATTACGATTAAGAATGGGAATAGGATTAAGGATATTATTATATCCAATACCCTTTTAATAAGATTTCGGTACATATTTTTCTCTTATTAGAAAAATTTTCATTAAGTTTTCACGAAAGGCATATTTTGATTTATCGATTATATTTTGTTTATGAAATATCCGATTTTCTCGAATTTTCCATTCACTGGTCTGATATCATCTCCCTGCTGGTAGTAATTAAACTTATGATTGAATTCGCGATATTGTTTTCATACTTAATATAATCTGCCTTTGTATTCGGTTCCTGGCAAATAAACTCTAAGATGTACCTATCCTTGAACTCATCATATCGATTATTCAATTCTGTTGTGTCGTTGTTCAGTAAATGTTTAAATGTGAGTATTAACAAATTAACGCCTGAATAGTAGCCTAAGACTTTCCATAAATGGCACCCATCCAGACGGGGCGATATTTCAATAATATGTGGTCCTCCATTTTCTAATTTCATTTGGGCATAAACTGGACCATTTGATATCTGTAATTTTTCACATGCCGATTCTATTATCTTTCTTACTTCATTTTTGGTAACCGATGTAAGTTCGGTCGATGGGACGATATGCTGATGTACTAAACCAACATATGCCGGCCATGTAATCCTATCCGAAGAAATCAGATACTTAAGTTCACCATTCACAAGATAACCGTTTACTGATATTTCACGACCTTGAATATACCGCTCTATTATGACATGTCCTGATCGAGAATACCTTTTAGTAGCATTGAAGCTTTTTATGTAATCATCATAATAATTAACCAAAAATACTCCCCTTTGGCCTTGGGAATCAACAGGTTTTATTATAAACGGGTAGTCCAATTCGATCTTATCATCAATATTCGATAGGCTTTGATAATTGACATTCCCTTTGAAATCATTGCCTAAAGCTCTTCTCATCATATTCTTGTTGTTACACGTTCTTGCAGTTTCTTCTGTTACAAAATGAGGCATATTTAGCTGTTCACTAATTGAACAGGCAACAGGGATCGCCAGGTCAGAACCAACCGAATATACCAAGTGTATTCTATTTTCTATAATATGCTTAATTAGGGCTTCTTTATATAAAATGTTAATCTCTTCAAAATGATCCGCCGCATCTGCTCCGGGACCGTCCTTTGCCATGGCGCACGCGTACGTTTCACATCCAAGCTTTTTCAGTTCTAAAATCGCGTCTAATTGAACTGAAGCAACACCTAATATTAATATCCTATTCCTCAAATTCCACCTCTCATTCTGGTTTACCCTTATCCTGTTTTATCACATCCCCAGATAATCTATTTAATAAACAATGCTGCCAATGTCCGAGCCAATATCGATAAATCATTTAATAAGGTGAATTCCTTAAAACTTTCCAAGTTATATTTCATCTTTTCTGGAAGTATTTTCTCAATATAAACTTTATCCACATTCTCAGCATCTAAAAGCAATCGCTCTTCATCTTTATAAGAAATACTCGCCTCTGATGTGACTCCAGCAGGTAGAAGCAAAGTCGCCATCATCTCATCCGTATAAAGATCAACATATTTAACAACTTCAGGTCTAGTCCCGACAAAACTCATATCGCCAATAATAATATTAACCAACTGTGGCAACTCGTCAAAACGATATTTTCTTAGAAATCTACCCATTGGAGTAATTCTGCTGTCGTTTTTAGTAGTGATTTGTGTTCCAATCTTCTCCGCATTTGCTACCATTGAGCGAAACTTGAATATGAAAAAGCGTTTTCCATACTGGGTAACTCTCACTTGGCGAAAAAACACAGGGCCTTTGGATTCCATTTTAATGAAAACTGCAATTATGATTAACACTGGTGAAAGTACCAATAATCCAATGATGCCAGCGACAACATCAAACAACCGTTTTAAAAATATACTTATTTTTTTTCTCTGTAGCTGATCATAGCATTTACGGACGCTTTCGTTCCTCATATTTTCTGGTAAATCGTTCCATTTCCTTAAAATCATTTGGGTTGTTCATCCTCTCTAAAATACTTTGAGTGGAAATATTACTCTTATGGGGTTCCGGAGCCCCAGGTTGGTATGATACAGCATTGGAGATATATCCAAATGACGAATCCAAAGTCCCCGGAAGCATTCTCCTATGCGAATAGATCCTTGGCGACTTTCTCCCCTACCGTTACTGGCGGGAATGCACGCATGAACGACT
>DBFP01000044.1 GCA_002294405.1 Anaerolineales bacterium UBA877
TCCCGAACCCAGTCCAAATTGAACGCTCTGGGGGTGCCAATCTTCACGCATTTCAAAGAAAGAGGTATTCGATCTGGAATGGTGGAAGTGAATTTTCCAATTCCATACCCAATCATCACAATTCAATTATTAAATTAAAAAAGCCCTCCCAAGCGTGGGAGGGCCAAGCTTCAATACGGATTAATCTTTAATCAACTCCGATCATCACGCTTGAGGCTTTGATCACTGCATAAGCCTCCTTGCCTTCCTTCAGCCCAAGAGACTCCACCGATCCATTGGTGATAATGGAAACTATTTGTTCTCCACCGGATAGCTGAATGGTGACCTCGGCATTGACCGCCCCGCGAACGATCTTAATCACTTTTCCCTGCAACATATTTCGAGCACTTAGTTTCATATAATCGATCTCCTTTCACAAGAGATTTTATTATACTCCTCCCGAAAACAATCGATTCTGGAAACATCGATCATCCAGGATACATTATATGGAAGCTGTTTGCGACGCAGGCTACAAATCAGACTCGGCTTATGCGTTGTTTCAGGAAAGGTTCTACTTCCATTAGCGAGCCGTAACAGACCTGCGCAGAAGCCTTACACCCGCCCTGGCATTCCTGCCGCCGGCAGCAATCTATACAATAACCGGGAATGGCAGTGGTGAAGGCGGACATATTTCGGGAATTTATCAGATCGGCGAAGGATTCTTCGAACAGATTCCCCAAGATAACATCTGTATGATTGCATGGCCGGAGGTTTCCCAGAGAATCGAGGGCATAATAAGCTCGTTCACTCCCTGCGGCGCAAAACCCAAAATTCAGATGCGGATAACGGCTAATATCGATGAGGCACGGCTGGATGGGGATAGAGCATGATATGGGGAGGTTGAATTCCATCGAGGCGGCATCAGCTACAGCCAGCGCGTCTCGAACCTGATCGACAGAGGGAAGCAACCCGGCAATATTGTTTCGGCCGCGTCCACCCGGGTTGAAACGGTTCAGCATTATGGCGCGGGCTCCAAATGAGAAAGCGAGGCGAATGCTCTGGTGCAGGTGTTCAATATTCTTGCGTGTAGCTACGAAGGCAGCAACGAATTTTCCTCTTTGCAGGCGAACATTGGTCATTGCAGACAGCACCGCATCCCAGGCTCCAGGAGCTCCGGATAATCCATCATGCACCGCCCTCTTGTGGCTGAGAAGAGGCAGCTCGAATAATCCCACACCGAGTTGTATGCATGATGCTGCCCTTGACTCATCGAGTAATCGTCCATTGCTAATCACTGTCACCTGAACATGCCGGTTGAGGAGAAACTCCAATATTTCTGGCAGATCATGCCGCAATAAAGGTTCTCCCCCCGTAAGCGTAACATGATGGCAGATGGTTTCATCCAGGGCTTTCGAAAGCAGGCTTAGGGTCAGGGAGGTATTTAGTTCACCCCTGGGATAAGAGGAACGATTCCCTGGTTGCCAGACATTGTAACAATGCAGGCAGGCATGGTTGCAATCCTGGGTGACTTCGAAAATGATGGATTGGATTCTGGGACGGGAGACAGTCATTTGGTTGTCAGCAGGCTGATGATAAATTGGGCAGCGGATTTGGCTTCCGGTGTGATATTCAACTCCTGGTTTTCAAAGGTCGGATAGGCCTGACCTTGAGCCTGCCATTCGGAGATAATGCGATCATACAAGCTGGCAACTTCGGCATCTGTCATGGCATAGAAAGCCATGTCCTTTTCCAGCGCTGCCCTTGCTTTTGCCAGGGTGTTTGGATCGATTGTATTTTCATCGGCTATCTTCCCCAAGATCTCAGACTGCTGGACAAGAATTCCCGCACTCACGGGGGCAAAATCCACAATTACCGGCTCATAACACGTGATTGGAGCATATGAACGCCAAACGTGGTAGATGGCGGCATCGTAGGCTTCCTGGACCAGGTCAGCCACCGTGGAGCTGAGTTCCCCTGAAGCTACCAGCTCATCCAAAGCCTTGCGATGCTCGACCATTAATTCCTTCCCAAATTCGTTTTCGGCATTTCCCTCTCCGGCATCTTGCTGGGTTACCTGGGCGAGTTCACCATAACTCAGCCAACTGTGCCGTAATCTTTCTCTGGGGAATAACAGACCTGCCGGGGTTGGAGTGGATCGCATGGGTATGTAACATGAGACTGGCAGGGGGATCCGGCAGCTTGTCAGAGCCAGCGAAGCCACCGAAACGCCGACCACTTTCATAAAATCACGGCGGGAGACACTCAAGGGACACCTCCTTTGAAAATTCGTCAATCCTATTGAATCAAACGCTGGGAAAAGGAGGAATGTTCCGCTAGATTTTCATCTCGTATACACGGTATCGTCTAGATGGTGTACACCCAAGTTTCTTGATGGCATTGACCATCGGCCAGTTGTCCTCCAGGACGTAATTTATTTCCATCCACGTATCCGGAGTATATAGGGTTTCGTGCATTGCGCGATACAGCAGGCTGTCCACAGCCTTTCCCTGGTATTCAGGAATCACCCCCAAGGCAAACATGCGGTACCGCCGCAGGCGCGGGATACCCATGAGGAGTTTGATGAAGCCGAAAGGGAACAAGCGCCCATTCAACCCCCTGAGCAGGGTGTTGACATCCGGCAAGGTGATGGCAAACCCGATGGGTTTACCGCTCGAGTCTTCTGCGAAAAGGACACCCTTGGGTTGGATGATCGGCTTCATGTCGCGAGCCATTGCCCGAACCTCCGCTTCGGTCACGGGCGAGAAACCCCAGTTGTCAATTATGGTGCTGTTGGCAAGCTCGATGATGACTTTAACCTCCTCGTCATAATGCTTCATATCCAACTGCCGAATGCGAACCTTGTAGCGCTTTTGGACTGCGTCAGTCAGGCGCAGGATGCGCTCCGGCACCCGGTAACCTTCCTTCGCTGAGATATACCAGCAGAGGAGATCCTTGACTTTTTCCAAACCAAATTTGCCAAAATCTTCGGCATAATAGGAGGGATTATATGGAGCCATAACAACCGGTGAAGGGGTGAAGCCTTCCACAACCAGACCCCATTCCTGCGAAACAAAAGTCCATGGACCGCGCATGCAGGTGCACTTTTTATCATGCAGCCAATCACAAGCCGCTTCGAGCAGGAGTCGGGCAGCCCGGGGATTCTGAAGGCATTCATAGTATCCAAAAAGCCCAATGCGCTCCTTCCAGAAATCCACGGCAAGATGATCAATGAATGCCGCGATACGACCGATTGCCTGTCCACCGTCTTCGAGTAAAAACAACTGCCACTCGCAGTGATCGAGCAGGGGATTGCGCTGCGGGTCAAATTGACCATGTTGTTCATCGCGCAAGGGCGGCACCCATACCGGATCATGCTGGTAGAGTTTGTAGGGGAGGTCTATGAAGGTCGTATGATCTTTTTTTGTGGTGACAGGGCGGATATTCATTCTACTTCCTCTTAAATGGTTAGATACTTGCCGTTCTGCTTGAGCCAGCGGACATATGTTTTATATTCTGGCATGTACTCGCCCACCATCTGCCAAAATGCCCTGGAGTGATTTTTTACCCGGGTGTGAACCAGTTCATGAAGCACCACGTAATCCACTATTTCCAGCGGTGCCATCAATAGGCGCCATGTGAAACTGAGCGTTCCGCTGGTGCTGCAGGACCCCCAACGGGTGCGGGCGGAAGTGATGCGGATTTTTTTATAGGCAAACAAATCAGGTTTTGCCCAGGAGGCAACGCGCCCGGAAATCACTTCACGGGAGCGATCTTTATACCATTGGGAGAAGACTTGGCTGGCTTTGGGGAGAAAAGTTTTGGATAAAAGGAACGTGTTATTTCTGAAAGACAAGGCGGGTCGCCCGGGAGTAACAACCTTCAACGGAAATTCTTTCCCCAGATAAAGGAAAGTTTCTCCATTGCGAAAATTTTTTTTGGGAGGCGGCGGGGAGCCTTTTGCCTGGGCTTGTTTTCTGCGGATCCAATCCGCATGATCTTGAATGAATTCCCGGATGTGCAAGTTTGATGCCCTGAGCGGGGCGCGAACCATCAGCGTTCCGTCAGGTTGAATAATCACCGCAATTGTCTTTCTTTTGGAACGGACTAGACGGTCGATGGCGATGGACATCACCGGAAGTATACCAAAATGGAAAATGATATTATTGCATGGGGGAGAGCTGTTAAAGAAAAACCTGCACCAAGGCAGGTTGTTAAGATAAGATAAATTTCGCGAAATTATTGTGAATCAACCATATAATGGATGAGTGGCGAAGGTGGGATTTGAACCCACAACCTAGGGATTATGATGCCCTTGCTCTGCCGTTGAGCTACCTCGCCAGGCGCGCTAGATGTTACTATGCGGGGGCATTTTTGTCAACGATTTCGTGAAGATATGGACAAATCCAGAAAGATTGGTCATATTTTTCCTTGACTTTGCATAATTGTGTCATTATAATCAGGGTTTGCGTATTCGAAGCCTCATCCCCCAGGTGGGGGTTGTTCATGCTGTTGAAATTACATTCCACCCAGGGTTACAATTCCAGGAGTAAGCCATGGCCTCTGTTTTACCCGAGAAGAATTATGCGCGTATCCCGGTCACTCTTTCCTTACCAAATCTCATCGAAGTTCAACTTGATTCCTTTAAACGTTTAAAAGCAGAAGGATTGGGGGATCTCTTCCACGAAATATCACCAATTGAATCATACAACAAGGGAATGAAATTATTCTTTCCCAGCCGCGGCCCGGAATCAAAACAATGGGGGCTGAAATATTGGTTTGGGGATCCGAAGCATAATATTGAAGAATGTGTCGAACGCGACCTGACTTATGCCAGCCCGCTGTACGTTTCGGTGCTGCTGGCCGGGGCGGACGTTCCAGAACCAATCAAGCAGGACATCTTTTTAGGTGATTTCCCTGAAATGACAGATAAGGGGACGTTCATCATCAACGGGACTGAACGCGTGGTCGTCTCCCAGTTGATCCGCTCGCCTGGGGTCTATTTTGAGGCGCCCACAGACCGATCCACCGGTCGACCGCTGGCGATGGCAAAACTCATTCCCGACCGCGGCGCTTGGATGGAATTCGAAACGCGAAAAAGCGATTACATCATCCTGAAATTCAACCGCAAGCGGACGGTCCCGATCACAGTATTTCTCAGGGCGTTATCCGCGGTGGATGACGGCGAAAAAGGCAATTCGATCCTGAAATCTGGAACTGATGAGGAACTCATAAACCTCTTCAAGGATGTGGATACCAACCCGGAGCGGATGTTTGTTGCCTCCACTCTGCGGCAGGAACCCGAATGGGATACCACGGGTGGATTATCGATTGCAGAAGCGGCATTGATTGAATTCTTTAAACGCATGCGCCCGGGGGATCCGGCAACATTGGATAATGCGCGTGCCTTCCTCGAAGAACAGTTGTTTGATCAGCGCCACTATGACCTGGAACGGGTGGGCCGGTACAAATTAAACCAAAAACTGGATTTACAAATTCCCATTCCTCACCGGACCGTGACCAAGGCTGACGTAATACGACTGCTCAGACGGATGATCCTCATAAATAATGGGATCGAACCACCGGATGATATAGACCATTTGGGCAACCGTCGGGTAAAGACGGTGGGGGAGCTGATCCAGAATAAACTGCGGATTGGACTGCGGCGCATGGAACGCGTAATCAAGGAACGCATGTCCATCCGCGACCAGGAACAGCTATCGCCGGTCACATTGGTAAATATTCGACCGGTGGTGGCTGCGCTGCGGGAATTCTTTGGCTCCAGCCAGCTTTCGCAGTTCATGGATCAAACCAATCCCCTTGCCGAGCTGCGACACAAACGTACCCTATCCGCCCTTGGACCGGGTGGATTGAGGCGCGAGCGTGCGGGTTTCGATGTACGCGATGTTCACCATTCTCATTACGGGCGCATCTGTCCGATTGAAACCCCGGAAGGTCCAAACATTGGTTTGATCGGGCGCCTGGCATCGTTTGCACGCGTCAACGAATATGGCTTTATCGAAACGCCTTATCGGCGCGTCATCAAGCAGGCGGCATGCAATGATCCGATGTTGGAGGGGCGCGCCTTGCGGGAAAATTTAACAGATTCCAAGACCGGGGAAGTATTAATCAAGGCCGGAGAACGCATCACTTCCAAGATGACAAAGATGATCGCCAGGACCAAACGCGATGTGGCTCTGGTTCCATTTGTCTCGGATGAATTCGAATATTTATCTGCGGATGCAGAAGACAAGTATGTAATTGCCCAGGCAAACGCCGTCTTAACCGAGTCGCGCGAATTTGAAAATATGCGGATTTCGTGCCGCTATCACTCGGGTTTTATTTTCACCGCACCGGAAAACCTGGATTACATGGATGTCGCCCCCCACCAGGTGGTGGGCATCAGTGCGGCCTTGATTCCCTTCCTGGAACACGACGATGCCAACCGTGCTTTAATGGGTTCAAATATGATGGCCCAGGCAGTACCCTTGGTGCGTCCTGAAATTCCCATTGTCTCGACCGGCATGGAACCTTATGCAGCCCTGGATTCAGGACAAGTGATCGTCGCTGAAGCGGGTGGAGATGTCATCTCGGTTACCGGTTCGTGCATTGTTGTAAAAGAGAAAGATTCAAGCACCCATACCTACAACCTGCGCAAATATCAACGCTCGAACCAGTCCACTTGTATTGACCAACGCCCTGCGGTAATCAAGGGGCAAGTCATCCACAGTGGGGATATCATAGCCGATTCTTCCTCGACTGAAAGTGGAAAACTGGGTCTCGGGCAGAACATTACCGTTGCCTTCATGTCCTGGGAGGGTGCCAATTACGAGGATGCGATCGTAATTTCAGAACGCCTGGTCCAGGAAGATCGGTTCACTTCAATCCATATTGAAAAATATGAAGTTGAAGCCCGGGATACAAAGCTCGGACCGGAAGAAATAACGCGTGACATACCAAACGTGGGTGAGGATGCCATAAAAGATCTTGATGAGAGTGGCATCATTCGCATTGGCGCCGAAGTGGGACCAAATGACATCCTGGTTGGAAAGATCACACCCAAGGGTGAGAAAGAATTGACGCCTGAAGAGCGTCTCCTGCGGGCAATTTTTGGAGAGAAGTCGCGCGATGTTAAAGATACATCCCTGCGCATGCCGCACGGCGAGAGAGGCAAAGTTGTCGACGTGAAGGTTTTCACGCGCGAAGACAATGCTGATCTGTCAGCAGGTGTGGACATGATGGTCCGCGTATCCGTAGCCCAGCGTCGCAAGATCACTGCCGGAGATAAGATGGCCGGCCGCCACGGTAACAAGGGTGTGGTTTCGCGGGTGGTCCGAGAAGAAGATATGCCCTTCCTGGATGACGGCACCCCGGTGGATATCATTTTGAACCCGACCGGAGTCCCCGGGCGTATGAACCTTGGGCAGGTGCTGGAAGTTCATTTGGGGTGGGCTGCGCAAAAACTTGGTTTCCGGGCGATAACCCCCGTCTTCGATGGGGCTACTGAAGAGGAAATTGAGGCTGAACTGGCGCGCGCCTGGATGGTTGATCACGCCTGGAAGGAAACTGCCGAGACAGCCTGGACATGGTTGAAAGAACAGGAATACAGCCCCGAGATGATCGAGGATGACGATGAAGTCCGCCGATTGTACCTGGAGCAATGGCTGGGAGATCGGGGCTATGACGTATATCAACTAAACGATGTAAACTATGCACGCCATGCAACAGCAACCGAATGGATGAGAGATCATAACTTCGATCCGGAAACCATCTTCTCCAAGGAAATACCAGTACCGTCAGAACGCAAAACCTTTGATCATAATGCTGTCCGTGCCTGCCTTAAATTATGGTTGCATGTGTTTGGTCACGATAATGTGTCCGACTCAAAACTGGATGCAACGATTCAAGCAGTGACCCTTGAACGAGGCGTTCCCGCTCCGATCCTGGGGAAACAGGTGCTGCATGATGGCAAAACGGGAGATCCCTATGATCAACCCGTAACTGTCGGCGTAATGAGCATGTTGAAATTACACCACCTGGTTGAGGACAAGGTCCACGCCCGTTCAACCGGACCCTACAGCCTGGTTACCCAACAACCCCTCGGAGGTAAGGCGCAGTTCGGCGGACAACGCTTCGGTGAAATGGAAGTTTGGGCGCTGGAGGCATATGGTGCGGCCTACACATTGCAGGAAATGCTGACGGTTAAATCGGATGATGTTCAAGGCCGGGTGAACACGTATGAGGCGATAGTGAAGGGCGAGCAAATTGAAGAACCCAGCATCCCTGCTTCCTTCAGAGTCCTGGTCAAAGAATTGCAGAGCCTTGGGCTGGCCGTGGAGGCCGTGACAGATACGGGTGAAATAATCAAGTTTGGAAAGGATGAAGAAAAGATCCATCCTCCGAGATACACCACAGGCTTGATTGACATCGGTGAAGAATTGGTGAAAGGCATAAAACGCGAAAGAACTTAGTATTTTTCCTTGACGGTCTCCAAGCCGTCATGATAAAATAGTTCTTCGTTGCCTACAAGGGCGGCTGCTTCGCACCGTCCACCACGCAGATTGTAAGAGTGAGGCCATCTGGCACGTTCGTGATGGCCTTACTTTTTGACGAAACAATGTTCTTGGCAAGGAAAATTATTTCGGAGGCGAATGTGCCCACAATAAACCAATTGATCCGCAAGGGACGTCAGTCAAAGAAACTCAAGAGCAAGGCACCTGCGTTGCTGTACACGCTTAATACCAAGAAGCAACGCCGTGTGCGCCAACCAAAAGGAGCACCACAAAAGCGCGGTGTGTGCACTATTGTACGCACCATGACTCCCAAGAAACCGAATTCAGCACTTCGCAAGATCGCCCGTGTACGTTTGACAAACGGTCTGGAAGTTACAGCCTATATCGGGGGGGAGGGACACCAACTGCAAGAACACTCCGTGGTCCTGGTGCGTGGTGGTCGTGTAAAAGACCTGCCGGGTGTGCGTTACCACATCGTCCGTGGCTCTCTCGATACAACCGGCGTCAATAACCGGAAGCAGGGACGCTCCAAGTATGGAGCAAAACGCCCGAAGGAAACCGCGGTTTAGTTTTTAGTTTAATGGAGTAATCATATGCGTCGAGCCAAGCCAGTAAAGCGTGAGATCATTCCTGATATCCGCTACAACAGTGTTACCATCCAAACCATGATTCATCACATGCTTCACCGTGGAAAGAAAAGCACCGCGACCAATGTGATGTATAAAACCCTAGACATCATCCGTGAACGCAGCGGTGGCAAGGACCCGGTTGAAATATTTGATACTGCAATGAGGAATGTAGCCCCAGCCATGGAAGTCAGACCACGGCGTGTGGGTGGAGCAACCTACCAGGTCCCCATGGAAGTTCCGCAGGCGCGCAGAACCACGCTGGCGATCCGCTGGGTGCTGGATTCTTCAAAGGCACGCGCTGGAAAATCGTTTGCTGAAAAACTTGCCGATGAGCTCTTGGACGCCTTTAAGAATGAAGGCGCTTCCATCCGAAAGCGCGAAGAAACGCATAAGATGGCAGATGCCAATCGTGCCTTCTCGCACTACCGCATGTAATTGGCGGTTCAGAACCTTAACATTAAGGAATTAGAAAAAGTGACGCGTGCGTTTCCGCTCGAACGGTATAGGAATATCGGCATCATCGCTCATATCGATGCCGGTAAAACCACCACCACAGAGCGAATCTTGTTCTATACGGGAAAGACTCATCGACTGGGTTCAGTGGATGATGGTACAACCGTTACCGATTGGATGGAACAGGAGCGGGAACGGGGCATCACCATCGTTTCTGCAGCTGTAACCGCTGAATGGAAGGGCTATCAAGTTAATATTATTGATACACCCGGACACATTGATTTCACGGCGGAGGTTCAGCGCTCTCTACGAGTATTGGACGGGGGCATAGTCGTTTTTGACGCAGTCCAGGGAGTGGAGCCACAAAGCGAGACGGTATGGCGCCAGGCCGACCGCTATGGAGTGCCCCGGATCTGTTTTGCGAACAAGATGGACCGGACCGGTGCATCTTACGAGCGAACGCTGGACAGCATAAAGCAACGTCTTGGAGCCAACCCCATCGCAATGCAGATGCCGATTGGAATGGAATCTTCTTTCATCGGTGTGGTTGACCTGATGATAATGAAAGCTGTCTTTTGGGATGACGAACTTGGCAGAGATCCCAGGGAGGCTGATATTCCTGCAGATTTGATGGCAGAAGCAAAAGAACGCCGCCATTCAATGGTGGAGAGGATTGCCGAGCTGAATGATGATTTGACAGTCAAGTATCTTGAAGGGAAAGAAATCAGCATTGAAGAATTAAAATCATCCCTGCGCAAGGCAGTGTTGGAAAGCAAAGCCACTCCGGTATTCTGCGGCAGTTCGCTGCGCAACAAAGGCGTCCAATTGGTACTGGATGCAGTAATCGATTACCTGCCCTCCCCCTTGGATGTTCCCCATATACACGGCACAGACCCCAAGACGGACAATGTTATTGAACTACCGCCTCAAGACGATGCAATTTTAAGCGCCCTGGTCTTTAAAATTGTTACCGATCCCTACGTTGGACGATTGGCTTATTTCAGGGTTTATTCCGGAACCTTGAAACAGGGTCAAATGGTTACCAATTCGACAAAAGGAAAGCGTGAGCGGATTGGGCGTTTATTGCGGATGTACGCCGATCATCGTGAAGATGTCACCGAAGTACTGGCAGGAGATATTGTTGCCGCCCTGGGCTTCAAAGACACCTTCACCGGGGATACGCTTTGCGACAAGAAAATGGTTGTTCTTGAAAACATCACTTTTCCCGAACCGGTTATTTCTGTCGCCATTGAACCTAAAACGAGTGCTGATCAATCCCGGATGGGCGAAGCTCTGCGGAAACTCTCCGAAGAAGATCCCACCTTCCGTGTACACTCCGATGAGAACACAGGTCAAACGATCATTTCAGGCATGGGTGAATTACACCTCGATGTGATCGTAGACCGCATGATGCGTGAATTCCGGGTACAAGCTAATGTTGGCAAGCCTCGCGTGGCGTATCGTGAATCGATCTCCAAGCCTGTGCCTGAGATCAATTACAAATATGTCAAGCAAACAGGCGGACACGGTCAATATGGACACGTGGTCATCTCTCTGGAACCAGGGGAACGTGGAAGTGGTGTGGTTTTTGTGAGCAAGGTTGTTGGAGGAGTTATCCCCCGCGAGTATATTCCGGCAGTGGAAAAAGGTATCAAGGAAGTGTCTGAAAGCGGTGTACTCGCCGGGTATCCCGTGGTTGATATAAAAGTGACATTATTTGATGGTTCTTTTCACGAGGTGGATTCGAGCGAAATGGCTTTCAAAATGGCAGCCACATTCGCCTTTAAGGAAGGTGTCCAAAAGGGCGGGCCGGTCCTGCTGGAACCGATTATGAAAGTGGAAGCGGTTGCCCCGGAAGAATTCCTGGGCGATATCATCGGCGGGTTGAACGCCCGCCGGGCGACCATCCGAGGCATGGAAATGCGCCTCGGAAACGCGCAAGCCGTGAACGCAACTGTCCCACTGGGTGAAATGTTCGGCTATGCCACTGAATTACGCTCGATGACCCAGGGCCGCGGTGTTTTTTCGATGGAATTTGACCACTACGCACCTGTACCCGAATCAGTGGCACGTGAAATATTAAACTCATAGTTCTTTTTTTGCACACTCGAAGGAGAAAGAGAAATGGCGAA
>DBFP01000038.1 GCA_002294405.1 Anaerolineales bacterium UBA877
AACTGGCAGGATATTGCCACCTGGATGCAACTCTTCAACCGCGCTGAAAGCAAGCACTCTGACAAATACCGGGTGGTCGCTATAGATCAGGCAGCCGAGGACAGGGTAAAAGCAACCCCGAGTCAATGCCCCAGTTTCAGGGGGAATATCAATCAATATGGAGGTGCGGGGGTTGGACAACCTTACCTGCAATTACTACAGAATTGTGATCAGGCTGTAAATGTCTATGGCGACAGAAAACCACCCGTCGCTATTTATATTTCCATTGAATTGTATTATGAGTAGGTATCGTTCAATGCAGGTACCGGCAGTACAATTTGCCCCTCCAGTTTATCACCCACCCAAATCACTTCTTTTGGCTGTCTGACTGCAAGGTAGGCAGTCAATGCCGCCACCAAGGCATCCAGTTCTTCTGAGGAATAAATGAACTCGATCGGTAAAACACCCTTCATCAACCGATGCCGGGTGATTTCTTCAAAAAAATTCATCGGATCTTTGATGCCCATATCTTTTTCGTAAAGCACCAACTGACGCTGCAAACGTCCTTCCAGGGTTGGCTTTGGAAACGGAAGTTTCCCCAAAAGGGCACAGTATGCCGCATGGGGATGGGTTTCCAGCCATTGGTGGGAAGCGTTGTCTGATGGATAAGATTGAAAGCCTGTCGTTTCCAGCCTGCGATAAAAATCAAAACCAGATTGCATCCACGCGGCACAAATCTCCGGTCTTGATGCCGTGGGGGAGATGGAGATGCCGCGTTGGCGTAATTCATTTTCCCCTAGTCTCATGTCAGCCCCGCGCAGGTGAACGGGAGTTAATAATTGTTTTTCAAGTTTTTTACGGACCAATCCCCTGTTCGGATTGTGAGGTGCATTTACTGCCATCACCGTTCCCTGTAGCTCTCCCACGAACGCAAGCACTTCTTCAACCTCGCCTGATGCCAATGCCATTAGTTGGCAGTCTTCATCAAGGGCAGCATAGGTAAATGGATGGCGACCGCCGGAAAGGTCTATACCAAGGAAGGTTGTTTTGGATGAGAGCATGAGTACCTGGCAGTAAGTATTATGGTAAACTGACTATCCATAGTTTAGAACAAAAAGGTTTTTAACGCAATATGGATAAGATACTGATTCAAAACCTGCGAACAAAAGGTATTCTTGGTGTGCATGAATGGGAAAGAAGAACGCCTCGGGAGATTGTTGTCGATGTGANNGGTGGAAATTGAACGCACAAATTAGATTTGCAACTGCGTTGCGCCTCTGCTGATATTATCGAGAAACTCTTGCCGCGTTGCAGGATTGGACCGGAACGCCCCGTGCATGGCAGAAGTGGTTAGGCGGGCATTGTGTTTCTGGACGCCGCGCATGCTCATGCACAAGTGCAGCGCTTCCACAACAACCGCAACTCCCTGCGGGTGGAGCACATCGCAAATGAAATCAGCGATCTGGCGTGTCATGCGTTCCTGGACTTGCAACCGTCGGGCATAAAGATCCACCACGCGGGGGATTTTGGAAAGCCCGATCACCTTGCCGTCCGGGATGTAAGCCACATGCACCCGCCCCATGAACGGCAGCATATGATGCTCGCATAAACTATAAAATTCAATATCCCTCACGATCACCATTTCGTCGTATTTGACATCGAACAAGGCATCATTGACCACCTTAACCGGATCCACTTGATAACCCGATAGAAGTTCGGCGTACATTTGGGCAATCCGTTCGGGAGTACGCTTCAATCCATTCCGCTCGGGGTTTTCACCGATGGCATGCAAAATTTGTTGTACAGCGGTTTCTATTTCACTGGTATTAATCTTGCTCGCCGGAGCCCGCCCATCAACGGTATTATCATCAAAATCCATGTATTCCATAGGTCACTCACAAGAAAGCATGCCGGGGTAAATTCCATCCGGTGAATTTGGTCCGCGGTGATTAACCCACCTTCGGTTCGATCAGCCCATAAGTGCCATCGCGGCGTTGGTACAGCACATTGATTGAATTGGTGTCGATATTAAAAAATATAAAGAAGTTGTCATGATTGAGTAATTTCATCTGCTCGAGGGCCTCGGGTTCGTTCATCGGGATCAGGTCAAAAGTCTTATGCCGGGAGATAACCGGAAGTTTTTCATCTGAAATTTCTGGTGGAACCTGTACGACATCAGCAGCAGAACGACCGTCTCCGCGTCCACGGAAATGCTTCCCTTTATAGTGATCCAGCTGGCGCTGCATTTTATCAATTGCAGTATCGAAGGCTGCAGTTAAATCGTCGCTCCGTTCTTCAACTCGCAGTAAAGCCCGGTGTCCCCGAACAGTGATCTGTGCCACGTTTCTATCCTTGGAATTACGTGCGGACTTGTTGTAGTCCATTTCAACCCTTACATGCTGAATTTCGTTAAGATAGCGGTCCAGCTTTGAGGCTTTGGAAGTGACATATTCCTTCAAGTTGTCAGCAATTTCAAGATTTCGTGCAAATACTTCTACTTCGACTGTCATGGTACCTCCTGGGATTTGTATTTTGTTACTCAAACAATATTAGAAACCTGGTGCGGCAACGCCCGGGCAATTGTTAATGCATACACTGACCTCGCGCCCGCCTCCAATAACGCTTCAGCGCATGCCGAGAGTGTGGCTCCTGTTGTCGCAACATCATCGACAAGCAGGATTGAAGTCTTGGACACAATTGCCGCCTTCCCGTAGAATGCACCGGAAACATTTTCCTTCCGTTCAGCGATCGACAATCCTACCTGTGACCTTGTTTCCCGGGAACGAACAACAGCCTGAGGGATGTATCGCCAATNNTTTTCCGTTCCTTCCCCAATGGGACAGGCACAACCGCATCGACTTGCCAGTTTAGATTGACCACATACTCTGCCAATCGTTTTGATAATTCATCCGCCAGCGATATGTTTCGATAATATTTAATCTGATGGAGTGCCTGACGAATGGGTCCATCAAATACCGCCCATGAACGCATAACCTCGTAAGGGGGAATAGATTTCCGGCAGCTTTCACAATGACCGGGAATGGGAAGTGGCAAGCCGCATTTCCTGCAAAGGGGTTCCTGAATCACAGTAACATGGTTTTGGCAGTCCGAGCACCAGCGGAAACCAACCCTGTTGCATCCCCCGCAAACCGGTGGAAAAAGCCAGTCCAACCCGCTCCAAATGAACTGGCGAAACCGGTATGATAAAGGCACGCCCGGACAACCACCCTACATAAAGTATTTTAATGATCCATAGAGACGAAACGCGGCCGGGGTCAACAGCACGATCATCAAGGACGGAAAAATGAATAGTCCCATCGGGAAAATCATCTTAATGGGGGCTTTATGCGCTTCTTCCTCGGCATGCTGGCGGCGCTTGATGCGCATCTGGTCGGATTGAATACGCAGTACTTTAGCCATGCTGACGCCCAACATTTCAGATTGAATGACTGCGGCAACAAAACTGGTCATTTCAGCCAGTCCCAATCTTTCCGCCATATCCCTTAACGCGTCACGTCTGAGCTTCCCCAATTGGATTTCCCGGATGACCCGGCCGAATGCCATCGACAGTTCATTATCCCATTTTTCGTTAACCTTTGACATGGCAGCATCAAATCCCAATCCCGCCTCCACGCAAATGGTCAATAAATCCAGGGCATCCGGCATTGCCTTACGGACCTGTTTCTGTCGGCTGTTTACCTTGGTCCTGATCCACAAATCAGGAAAGAAGTAACCTAATACAATAAACACCAACACGATCAACAACTTGACCGGAAGTGAAAATGTTTTTGATAGAAGGGAAAGCAGGAATACCAGGAGGCCGAACAACCCGGCTGATACAAAATGAAGCATCAAAAAAGTGGATGCATCCATTCGTCCCGGATTACCCGCCATTTCCAGCCTGATGCGCGTCTGCTCGACCACGTGCTGGGGGGTGAAGCGGGAGGAGATCTCACCCAGGCGTTTCACGATTGGTACAATCACGCGTTCGGTAAATGGCTGGGATAACTCTATTTCTTCCAGCGATGCAGTCTCACCCCGCTGGCTGTACTCAGCCAGTCGTTCAGCCAGGGGATCATCTGATTGAGATCTCGATTTTCGAATACCGACCACGACCAATAGAATCGCACCGGTAAGGACACCTATTACAACGATCATCGTAATTATGTTGACCATATTCATGCTACACCTCTACATTCGCGATCCGGGTCATCACAAAATATCCCACGGTGATCAATATTCCAGCCGCTCCCAACGCAATTCCTCCGCATAAAATATTGCTCTTGTTAAAAAATTCCATTACATAACTGCGGTTCAAGAAATACAGGATGCAAAGAAGCCCGATGGGCATTAATGCCAGCGCACGCCCTGAATACATGGCTTGAGCTGTCAAGGAGCGAATATCACCTTTGATGCGGACACGCTCTCGAATTGTATAAGAGATGATATCCATGATTTCCGCCAGGTTGCCGCCCACCTCCCGCTGCACATTGATTGCGGTTACCAGGAAATCAAGGTCCTGGCTGGGGATGCGCCGCAGGAGATTCGCAAGCGCTTTCTCCATCGGAATACCCAGCTGCATTTCCTGGACCACCCGTCTAAACTCGTCGCAAATTGGGGGTGGCAGCTCTTTGCTAACCGCTTCCATGGCTTGCAGGGTGGAAAAGCCTGCCCGCAAACCGTTTACCATCAAGTTAAGCATATCCGGCAATTGATCATTGAAGCGTGTCAGTCGCTTGGATTGCTGGTTTTTTACATACATTCCGGGTAGAAGGGCTCCAATCCCGGCACCGATAAAGGCAGACAGGATCAACCTGCCACCCAGCAGATATGCTATGAATGCCACCCCTATGATTGCAATTACAAATAAGGCAATATATTCGCCCGGTTTAAATTTTAGATCAGCCCGCGCTAGGTCACGGGAAATTCGTTCACCGATCGATGATTTCTCTACACGCTTGTTAACCCAATCTGTCAGGGCACCTTTGGATTCTTCGGCCTCTTCTTCTTTTTCCTCCTCAAGATATTTATTCAGGCGTTCATCCATCGCTGTTTTTTCACTGGTTGCCGAGACAAAAATCCCAACAACCAGCAACAGCAATGCCAAAACGCCTCCACCAATAAGTAAATAATTTAGATAATTAATCATTAATCACCTATCTATTTCGACCTGGTTCCACACTTTAATATCTCTGCCTGTTTCCTACGCCAAAGATTGAAGGAGGTAAATGAATGCCAGCCGCCTCTATCTTTTCCATGAATTTCGGCCGCAGGCCGGTCGGTCGCATGCGCCCGAGAACTTTTCCGTTTTCAACTCCTGTCTGTTCAAAAATGAACAAGTCGGTGGTCGTGATCACATCGCCTTCCATCCCGCTTACCTCGGTAATGTTGGTTATTTTACGGGATCCATCCCGGGCGCGTTCCTGGTGGACGACCATGTCAATTGCGGATGAAACCTGTTCACGAATTGCTCGAACGGGTAAATCCATCCCTGCCATCATGGTCATCGTTTCCAAACGTGATAGGGTATCACGCGGGGAGTTTGAGTGCAGGGTGGTCATAGATCCATCATGACCGGTGTTCATGGCCTGCAACATGTCCAGTGCGGCATCATCGCGAATTTCTCCCACGATAATTCGGTCAGGGCGCATTCGGAGGGCATTTATCACCAGGTTCCGGATGGTTATTTCTCCGCGACCTTCAATGTTCGGTGGGCGGGATTCAAGAGTGACAACATGCTCCTGGCGCAGTTGCAGTTCTGCCGCATTTTCTATGGTAATAATGCGTTCATCACTTGGGATGAAGCTGGAAAGGATGTTCAGGAAGGTGGTCTTTCCAGAACCGGTACCACCCGAGATGACGATATTCAGCCTCGCTTCCACGCAGGCTTTTAGAAATTGAAGTGACTCTGCGGTTACTGTGCCAAATTGGATCAGCTGCTCCAGGGTAATCGGGATTTTGGAGAATTTACGAATGGTCAGTGTGGGCCCGATCAAGGAAATGGGAGGAATGACGGCATTCACACGGGACCCATCCGCGAGACGCGCATCAACGTATGGACTGGATTCATCAATACGGCGTCCCAGTGGTGCAACAATTCGGTCAATGATGCGCATGACATGATCGTTGCTTTCGAATGTCACCGGCACCCGGTGAATTTTCCCCTTGCGTTCGATATAAATATTCTTCGCACCGTTCACCATTACTTCTGTGATCGTCTCGTCTTCAAGCAGGGTTTGCAGGGGACCAAGACCCAGGATTTCAGCGGTTATCTGTTCAAAAAGGCGGGCGCGTTCCGGTCTGGAAAGAACAATATTTTCCTCACTTAGTATTTGTTCAAACAGCCCCTGGATGGTCTTTCTCACCTCTTCTGTTTTGGTGATATCCATGGATGGATCAAGTTCAGTCAAAAGACGGTTCTGAACGCGAGTTTTTAAGTCGAAATAGGTGCCAGCCTGGGGCATCGCACTCGGGGCACTTACCCTGCGAGCCTGTAAGGTTGATAGGCGGGACCCCTCCCCGATAGGTGTTTGGGGACTGCTGTTTGTTGGGTCAGCGGGTTTCCCCTGCCCCTGTTCGATCCTTTTTAGCAACGACATGACTACCTCCAGAATTTCACTTAGCGCTTGGCAACTGTCTCTGCTTGTTCCATTTCTCTTTTAATCAGTTTGGCTCGTAACGCTTCTGCGAGAGTATAGATCCCACGGCTTGCAGGCTGTGCCTTGTTATCGAGCATGAATGGAATCCCACGATTGGCTGCTGGGATAACCGTGCGTTCGTCAAGCGGAATTATCGCCAGCACTTCTTGTTTTAAGTTCTCACCGACCCTTTCAGGTGAAATGGCAATTCTCTTGTCAAACTTGTTCATTACAAACGACACTTTGTTCGCCGGGATGTTCATGGTCACCAGCAGATCGAGGAATAAACGGTCATTCTTGATCGAAGGAATATCTTGAGTGGCAACCAGGATGATCGTGTCGGCAATATCCATTACAGCTAATGTGACATCGTTGAGATAGGCACTGCTGTCCACGATCACGTATGCATAAAGTTGCCCCAAATATCGCAGCAATACCGAGAACTGGTCGGCACTTATTTTTTCCGCATTTTCTGGCTTGGAGGGGGATGCCAGGACGTGCACGCCAGTAGCTGCATTCTTTATCATGACATCTTCAACAATGTCAGGATCGAGTTCATCAACGCGAGGCGCAAGGTCCAAGATTGTATTTTTACCCTGTTCGTTCAAGAAGATAGCCACATCCCCGAACTGCAGGTTTGCGTCCACGATGGCCACGCGGGTTTCTTCGTTATGAAGAGCGACAGCAAGGTTGACCGCTATTGTCGTACAGCCTGTTCCTCCTTTGGGGCTGTACACCAGGATGATCTTTCCCCGGTTCAAAACACTGGCTTTTGCAGCCTGGTTGACACCATTTTGTACTGCCGCATATACCTGGTTTGCTCTGGACCGCTCTTCACGCGCCTCCTTGCCAAACTTGCGAATCGACGCGACGAGTTGATCTGGCATGGGTGGTTTGGAGAGGAAATCTCTTACCCCAATATTCATCGCCTGGCGCATATAGTTCTCATCGTTCTGGACTGACAGGATCACAACCTTGACATGTGGCATCTTTTGCCGGATTTCTTCAGCTGCAACCAAGCCATCCATATCCGGCATATTGATGTCCATCAGAACAACATCGGGGTTTGCTTCCTGGCAGAGTTTTATAGCCTCCCGCCCAGTTCGTGCAGCCGCCACCACCTCAATATCCGACTCGAATTGCAACAACTTGCGCACGTTTTCGCGTGTTTCTGCAATATCATCCACAATTAAGACGCGAAACTTTTCGCCTTCAGCCATCGATATTCTCCAAAAGATTTTTGCGGTGTGTCAATTAACCACTAAGGTACAGGCGTCGCGTCACCTGGTAATTTGGGGTCCAGGAGAGCATCAATGCGAGGCTGTTGCGAGTAGGGCAGTTTCGCCGGCACTGGAATATTGTATTGGGTCAAAAGATATTCCAGCATGGCAGCATCTGTTTTCACTGCTGGTCCCGTGCTGTTGGGGTTGCGCAGGGTCAGGGTTATTTTCGCGCCGCTGTAGATAAGAAATACCAGCGTGTTGGCATCATCCGGAGATACCATCAGGGTAACCATGTCTGGCCGTGTTACCACGACTGCTGGTTGTTGACCTGCGGGGGCAGGGGTTGCCGTGGGTGCATTTCCGGAGGAAGATAATTGTTCCGAAACCGTTTCACCAGGAAGAGGGAAAGATCCAACATGAAGAACCTGGATGTTCTGCAAAATCATCTGGGTCACCGCGCGTGGACGCTGACCTTCAGACGGAACCAGGTAAACAGGTTGGTTCAGGGTTTCATCCAATACGGTCTTTCCCACCCTCGATCCTTCTCCACCGGAAGATATCAGCGCAGTGAGTTGAACACCATCGCTGGTCACCCCGGGAGACATCACCCCGGCTGTGAAATTTGGCAAAATGCTTTGATTCGTGGGCTCAACATCCACCATCAACATGGTCACAATGATATTTACAAAATCACCATCCCGGATGCCATACGCCACGGAGGAAAGACGCGTGATTGGAATGGACACGGCAGTCAACCCCTGGGGGATGAATGGAGCCCAGGAAGACCCGGGGAGGTTGACATTACCCGGGCTTGCCGAAACCATGCTTCTGGTGATCGGTACGCCTTGGGCAATCATGTATATTGGATACATGCCTTCAAGATCAGCCTTATTGATATATTCACCTGCTACCAGGTCGATCTTCTGAATCTTTATGGAACTCAACATTGCCTCGGTAATGGCCGTGCCCGGGGGTATGTTTTGACCTGCAGATACAATATCCACAAATTCGATCTGTGGTGTCACCTGTGACTGGGGAGGGTTGGTGGCGGGGCGAAGTTTAAACCAATAATATCCTCCCGCTCCACCCACAACGACTATGATAATCAATGCCAAATATATGAAAATGCGTCCACGCTTCATAAGATACTCCTTCCAACCATGGTTTTGTACAAACATTATACAATATAAAATCGTATAAATTATTTCCCCTACATTTTTGTGAAGTGGGGGCTATTAGGCTGGTTTTATTCAATCTCGGAGCTTAAAAACAAAAATTGAACATGGAAACGACCCTGTCACCCCCAATTCTGATTATTCTTTCTCTTCCTCCGGTTGCAAACCCCGTAAAACATCATCCAACGTTCCCCCTTCTTTTCGCATCCCCGGGGCTGGGGTCCCGCAAAATGGACAGATATTCCATGGAAGATCCATCAAACGGCCGCAGGACTGGCACGGTTTCCGCAATTTTGTCTGGCAGGATGGACAAACCGTCCATTCATCTTTGATGCGCCTTTCACAACCCGGACACACAGATTGATCTTCAATGGACTGCAACAGGGATTCCTCTTCCAAGGTTTGTTGGTATTCATCTTCCAGGGTCCGAGATGGTCTCAGCACTAGATAGACCAGGACTCCCGGCAAATTTAGCAGGGCAACCAATGCCGCGGC
>DBFP01000032.1 GCA_002294405.1 Anaerolineales bacterium UBA877
GGTTCGAATCCATTGCCCCCAGCTTTGTATGGTGGTAAACCACCGTGCAGCCCCCACAATGGGGGTTGCGTTTTTAATCATTGAAAACCTATTTTGATCCAATATTGAATACATATTATGAGAATTATCATATAAAAAAGATGAGCAACCAAATTAAATAATTCCAGGTCGTGCTAAAATCTATATTAATTTACAGACTAAGCACACATCCTGCAATCTTTAAAAGGCTGTCAATCCCCACGCTGCCTCATTTAATTATTATAATATGATGATAATGGAGAGATTATATGGCAGAAAAAATCACTCTTCCATACCTACAAAAAGATGAGTCGAGGGGGGATATTATCGTTTGGATTGTCGATGGCGCTTATATCCGCGGGCATATGGATGAGGAGTTCACCAATTTTGGCCAACACTACAGGTATGCCTATATCCCCGAAAATGAATTCTGGATCGACAAAGAAGCTGAGCATGACGAGCGTTCCTTTTTTATCGATCATTTGCTGGTGGAATACGACCTGATGGCAAAAGGCTCATCTTATGCTGATGCGCTCACACAAGCAGACCAGGTGGAACGCAAGGAAAGGCGCCGGGCGGGGGATGTACGCAAGATAACCCATCAGGGAAAAGATTTACCCGATGCCAGCCTGGTCCATGAGCGCTTATGGAAGAAATTGGAGGACCTGGTAAGCGTATGGATAGTTAATGGTCGACTGGTGCGAAGTGCATTCGATATTGACTTCACCGCGGGTGGGCACGACCATGTTTATGAATTTGTCCCTGAGGGTGAGGTCTGGATCGATGATGCCATCCAGGAGAAGGAAAGGGGATTCGTCCTTCTGCATGAGCTGCATGAACGGAATCGCATGTCAGAAGGGCTGCCCTACAGCAAGGCGCATAATGAATCCAGCCAGTTGGAATTCAGGTGCCGGCATCATCCCGACGAATTACATGATGCATTGGCAAATGAAGGCTGGGCTTAAAGTCGAGGAATCCATTTACACAGGTAAAAAAACTTCCGAGGGAAGACCTCGGAAGTTTATGTTTCAAACCGCCTGAGTTTTTTCCTTCCGGCGGAACCAGTTACGCCATTCCTTGTTTTCCCATACCACCAGGATGGGGGAGGCATTAAAGACTGACGAGTAAGTGCCGCTGAAGACACCTACAAGGAGAATGATGACAAAATGGCGAATGCTGACACCTCCAAACAGGGCTAATGCCAGCAGCGTGATCATAACGGTCAGCTGCGTGTTTATTGATCGGTCGAGGGTTTGGACGATGGAGTGATTGACAATGGTCTCATACTCCACGCGCCGGTAGAGGTTTGAATTCTCGCGGATACGGTCGAAAACCACGATGGTATCATGAACAGAGAAACCGATCACGGTTAGCAGAGCCGTCAGGAAGAGCGAATCAGCCTGCCAGCCCAGGAAATGGCTGATGATGGCTTCCACCCCGATTACCACCAAAACGTCATGCAGCATGGCAACGATTGCTGCTGTCCCATATCGAAAGGCATGNNCGCAACGGCTCCGGCAGCACGCACAGTCACTTCCTTTCCGATTACCGCGCTGACCTGGGTGAAGTTCATGATGGTAACATCCTGACCACCGCCGAATTGATCTTTTAACGCAGCCACGATCTCGCTTTTTTGGAAATCGTTGATCTCCTTGGAACGGATGGACAGTGAATCATTTCCCACCGGCTGGACCAGGGGGTCGGAAATGTTGGTTTGCGGTGTGGAGAGTTGGTTATAAAGTGTCACGACAGCATCTATGGCTGGGGGACGTCCTGAGGCGAATTTAACCTCCAACATGCTGCCCCCCGAAAAATCGATTCCCAGCGGCATTCCCCATAAGATCAGGGCAATAATACCAGGGATGATGACCAGCAAGGAGATGCCGAAATATACATACCGGTATTTAATTAGATTCATTCTGGCTCTCCTGGATACCGAACCAGCGGGGATGTTCGGTAAATTTGATATTATCCAGCACGACATGCAGGAAGGTGCGGGTGACAATGATGGCTGTGAAAAGGCTGATTAGAACACCCAAAGCCAGGGTCAGGGCAAAACCTTGGACCACGCTGGCCCCAAATGCTCTACCAAAAATGAACAGGATGATGCAAGTGATCAACGTTGATGAATTAGAGTCACGAATTGAAGGCCAGGCTCTCCTCCAGGCAAGGTCAATTGCCTGGCGCAGGGTACGTCCAGAGCGCAGCTCTTCCTTCAAGCGTTCAAAAATAAGGATGTTTGCGTCCACTGCCATGCCAATGCTCAGGATGAAACCAGCAATTCCGGAGAGGGTTAAAAATACCGGGATTAATTTNNTGCCAGCGTATTGGCGCTATCCTGGGTGAATCTGCCGGTTATAATTCCCTCTCCACCGGTGATCTTGTTGCTGATGGTCGGGGCTGAAATCACCCGCTTATCTAAAACGATCGCCAGGTATTGATTAATATGGCTGCCGGTGAAATCAGCGAAAGTTGTGGTGTATTCGGATCTCAGGGTGAAGGCAATGTCGAAACCGCCTCCGACAGTATTTGCCCTCACATCTGCTGTTTTAAGAGCAGCACCGGTCATGACAGTATGGTAAATAATTGGCGCGACAGCCGGGGGGGTGGTTGGAGCCGGGGTGATCGATGGATCTGTAGTGGGAGTCAGCGTGGGTTCTGCAGTATTTGCCGGGGTTTCAGTGGTTGTCCCTGACGTGGATGAGGAAGTCCCATAATCCGTTTGGATGATTGTCCCTTCTTTGACAGGTGTGGTCCCCATATCAACAAATTCAAGGAGACCGGTTTGCTGCAATGAAGCCACCACCTGCCCGGGGTCCTGGAGACCGGGAAAGGATGCGACAATGCGGCGGGGGGGTGCCACTTGCATGACGACTTCGCTTACCCCCAGCGCATTGGCACGACTTTGAAGGATGGTCTTGGTGACATTCAGATCGGACGATCCGACCGTCGCATTCGCTGGTAAATCCGCTTCCAGGAGAACCTGAAGACCGCCGCGCAAGTCCAGACCTAGCTGCAAGGCCACATTTTTATCGATGAGGTTGGTTTGAGTATTGAAGGGGTTGGCGATGGTGATCTGTTGGCTTAAATCAACCCAGATGGCCAGCGCAATCAATGGGATAATGAGAATAAGCCAGTTGTATTGGCGACGATTCATAAAACGCTTCTCCATTCATGAAAATGCCAGCCTTTGGCTGGCGGCGGGGGTGATTATACTCCGATTGACGGGGCATGGGTAGAGGAATTCGAATCCCCCGCTTCATTCCGGACCACGCTCATGAAGGTATTCCAATACACGGGTTAAAACAGCATCAATGCTGAGGAAATCCGTGTTTAAATAGTAATCTGCATGTTCACGCGAGTGGGTCAATCGTCTTTGCTGTTCCTCCCATTCAGGTTCAGTCCACTTCATCTGCCGCCTCTCTCCACCCACTGCGCAGGAAGCCTGCAGAAAGATTAATATCCGGGGTTTGGTTATCCGTTGCCACATATCCTGGACAAATGAGTGCTCCTGCACGATTGCGCGTGCCTGGTAACCATTGCGGTTGAGCCCCTGGGCTAATGTGGTTTTTCCCGCCCCGCAAGGTCCGACAATTCCGATCAAGGGAGCGGAATTAAGCTGACTTTTCTTTTCATCGGGGGAACTCATGGATGACATATGATTTGGTATTCATTATCGACAGTCTATTTAAGGAAAGAATATAAATTCTGTGTTTGAATATATAATCGTAAATTGAATGGGTTATGTCATCCGGAAGAATCAAAGTTATGTGCCTGTCCAAAATTCACCGGTGGCTCGGAGGGAAAGGATGGGCTGATGCAGTCATCCGGGATTGATCGGCAACCTGACAGTCATGCGGCGTACATCATCCCCCTTGCGTTTGACCACTTTTAAAACCATAACACTGATGTCATCCGAAGGCCGGCCCTCGTCCAAATTAATTGCCTCGCCCAAGAGTGCGTCTGCGATCGCCTGTGGGGCAGGTTCCTGTCCTTCGAGCATGGCTTTGAGTGAGGTGCATACATCCATCGGTCGCCCGGCACGTTCCCCCGCATGGATCAAGCCATCTGTGAAAATGACTATCACCAGTCCGGGCTCCACGGGAATTTCACTGATGACCGGTCGTGTGTTGCGCGCAGTCCCAATGGATTTCGATTCTGAACTCAGGCAATCAATTTCTTCACCGCGGGCGATAAAAAATGGCACCGGGTTATTTCGGGTGATAACTACTGTCCCGGTATGCAAGTCCACCGAGACAATATTAAGAGTGGATGTGACCTTGCCTTTCTTATCGGTGTAAAGAAGATCGGAAGCGGCACGCGCGGCGGCGCCATCCCGCACACCTTCGGCTAACAGGCCGATGACCTTGCGGACCACCATCATCGAGATCGCTTTTGCGCCGCGCCCCGATGTTTGCCCGTCGGCGAGCACGACTGAAAGTCCGCCGTTGGGACGTTCCACAACTTCGAGTGTATCACCGCTTTCCGTGACCGCGTACTTGTTAGTTTTGGCGACCGCGATCTGCACTTCCATATCCCCATTTTACTCCGAATTAATATCTCTTAGCGTTTAATTGCTGAAATAACCAGTACCTGGCTGCTCTTCATTCCTAATATTTGGCTCTGGACATAAAACCCGGCGTTGGATAACCTAACCGTAAATGCAGAAGATATGGGACCTGGTGCGCCTTGAACACCGATAATCATGAAAAACCGTGCTACCAGCTTTTCAAGTGGATGCTTTCCGGTGATCCAGGCTGTGGGCACGACGACTAATTTCCCGCCTGGAGTAAGCACATTCCGAATTTCCTCCAATGTTTCAGGATCGGAAATATATTCTGATGGGAAGGTCGCAACCACCGTGTCAAACGAGCCGTTGGCAAATGGGATAGTTTGCGCGTAACCACGAGATAACCTGGGGATGAATCCATTTTTTTGAAGGCGGAGTCTAGCCAGGTGTGCCATCTGTGGGGATTCATCCAATCCGATTGAAAATAAATTATCCTGAAATAAGGCCGTTTGCAGATGTCCAGGACCATATCCAATTTCGAGCACCCGCCCTTCCAGGTGGGGGAGAACCGCCTTCACCCAGTCATTCCAATGACCCAACGAAACGACACCGGCAACGAAATCGTATGTCCAGGCTAACTGGTGATAAAGGAGGTAGTAGATTGGTCGGAGCACAATCAGGAGAAGGGTCATACTTAATCATGATACCAGACACCTTCCCATTGTTTCAATCCCCTATTATTTAACCAGTTTTCCCCCATCCAATTCGATCTTATCAATCGCCAAATGCTGTACATCGAGTTCGCTATGGGTGCTGAATACAGTGGTTACCGTCATCCTGGAAAGGATGGTTTTAAGATCCTCCTGAAGCTTATGCCGGGAAGCCCGGTCCAAGGCGCTGAAAGGTTCATCGAGCAGGAGTAAATCGGGCTGGATGGCAAATGCACGCGCAAGTGCGACTCGCCGGGCTTCCCCGCCGGATAGCTGCATGGCCGGGCGTGTTCGCAAATGGGAAATTCCCAACCGTTCCAGCCATTCGTCGGCACGACGGGTCACCTCGTTTTTTGGCAAATGCCTGAAATGCAGTCCAATGGCAACATTATCAATCACTGGACGGTTTAGCAGGATTGAATCTTGCATCACCATCCCAACGTGCCGCCGGTAGGATAAGTCCGGGATATCCT
>DBFP01000031.1 GCA_002294405.1 Anaerolineales bacterium UBA877
AGCATCGAACCGTATTACAAGATATTGAGCGAATTGGGGAATCAGTTAAACCAGGCGTAAACCTGCAATCGGTTCTCAAATCGGTGAAAGTGTCGGGTATAAATAACCCTGCGAGTCAGCCAGGACGCAAAAAACTTGGCAGCCTTTTATGCGGTAAAATACTCGCATGCAAAATTCCCTTGAAAAACTGCGGAAATTCTTCCGCCTGGAAAGTAAAAACGGGTATACCAATAAAGCAGTCATCGGTGGNNGAGGAGATCGTCCAAGCCACTGCAGCCACCCTGCACGCCTATGCCAGCCTGACACCCGATGAGCGGCTCGAGTCATTAAAATCCTTGTGGATACATATTACAGAAAAGGTGCCGGAAGCAGCGTTGGCAGTAAAAAAGACGCCCGCCAGGCTTGTTGAACCTCCTTCCCTCTCTCCCATCCATACACCCCCTGCAATACCACCTGTCGAATCCATTCATCAGGATGTCCCCGCGCTGGGATCCCTTATTGAGGAGGTTTCTGTCCCGGAGCCGGAGGCTCCTCCTGTTGCCTTGCTGGCTCCCGGGTTGAGCGTGGAACAAAAAAAACCTGATGCTGCAGAGCCGGAAGAAGGTCAGGCTTCCGGGAAAACACAGGCTGGAATGGGGAAACCAGGGCGACCCCAGGGGTCTCGACCTGCCCATGCAGCCGCTGGAAGGGCGGAGGCACATCCCGGGGGAGTGACCAGCAAGCGGCCGATCGCCTTGAATGCCTCTTTGACCGTCCTTGCAGGTGTTGGTCCGCGCCATGCCGCTATGCTCACCCGTCTGGGTCTCAACACGCTTGGCGATATGCTCTACAACTTCCCCCACCGATATGAAGATTACAGCCAGCTCAAACCCATTCGGGATGTGTTTTACGGACAGCAATTAACCGTGATCGGCGAGGTCGCCCAGGTGAACTCGCGCCCGGTGCGTGGCAGGAAAATGACCATCACCGAAGCGGTGATCAATGATGGTACCGCCGGCTTGCGTTTGACCTGGTTTAACCAGCCCTGGCTGACCAACCGGTTAAAAGTTGGCCAGGCCATCTCTGTCTCTGGAAAGGTGGAGCAATACCTTGGTCGCCTGGTGATGAACAATCCAGACTGGGAACCGGTGGAAGTGGAAAACCTTAATACCAACCGGATTGTACCGATCTATTCCNNTTCTTCCTGCAATCGGGTGTCCTGCGCCAGCGTCGCGACTGGCAATCTGTACCCGGGCGCATATTTGAAGTGGAGGATGCATGGCTGGAAACGCGCTTCGCTGCCCTGCCCTTTGCGCTGACCGGGGCCCAGAAAAAGGCGATCGCAGAAATCCGCACGGACTTGAAATCTGGCAAGCCGATGAACCGGTTGCTGCAGGGAGATGTGGGGTCCGGCAAGACCGTCGTGGCAGCCCTGGCAGCAGCCATTGTGATCCAATCAGAGGCGCAAGCCGCAATCATGGCACCCACATCCATCCTGGCAGACCAGCACTTCCACACCTTCCAGGATGTGCTGGCAGGGGAAAATGGGGTGCTTAAACCCGATCAAATCCGCTTACTGGTGGGTGACACCATTGCAAGTGAAAAAGAGGATATTAGGACCGGCCTGGCAAGCGGGAAAGTAAAAATCGTCATCGGCACCCATGCCTTGATCGAAGACCCGGTCACCTTCGCTGACCTGCAGTACGTGGTGGTGGACGAGCAGCACCGCTTCGGTGTGGAGCAGCGCGCCGCACTGCGTTCCAAGGGCACCAACCCGCACCTGCAGGTGATGACCGCCACGCCCATCCCGCGTTCATTGGCCCTGACCCTTTACGGCGACCTGGACCTTTCCATTATGGACGAACTTCCCCCGGGGCGTCAGGCAATCCCCACCCACATCTTGACGCCGCAGGAACGCGAGCGTGCCTATTCTCTCATCCGCAGCCAGGTAGAAGAAGGACACCAGGCGTTCATCATCTATCCACTGGTGGAAGAGAGCGAAAAGAGCGAACTGTTGGCAGCCACGCAGGAGCATGAAACCCTACAGAGGGAAATCTTCCCTGACCTGAAATTGGGATTGCTGCACGGGAGAATGAAAGCTGATGAGAAGGACGCGGTCATGCTCGCCTTCCGCGAGAAAAAGTATGACATCCTAGTCTCGACCACCGTCGTGGAAGTGGGCGTGGATGTACCCAATGCCACTGTCATGCTGATCGAGGGTGCCAACCACTTCGGACTAGCGCAACTTCATCAGCTGCGCGGGCGGGTGGGACGCAGCCAGGCTCAATCCTTCTGCTTGCTCATCCCCGATCACGAAGATTCAGCCGAGAACGAACGCTTGAAAGCCATGGCGGAATCCAACGATGGTTTTGTGCTTGCAGAAAGGGACCTGCAGCAGCGTGGCCCGGGGGAATTCCTGGGAACTCGCCAGGCTGGTTATGCAACCACCCTGAAGATGGCCAGCCTGAGTGATATTCACTTAATTGAAACCGCCCGCAAAGAGGCACTGGCACTCTTTGCGCGTGATCCCGATTTGAAGGATCCAGAAAACAACCTGCTGGCTGAAGCCCTCACCCGCTTTTGGGGTGGCGGAAAAGGAGATGTTAGTTAACATGGTGCGTGCAATTTTCCCCGGAACATTCGACCCCATTCATTATGGGCACATAGACATCGCCATACGAGCATCACGCTTGTTTGACGAACTGGTGATCGCGGTTTACGACCTGCCACTCAAAAGCCTGGTGTTCCTGCCAGAAGAACGTCTGTCCCTGGTCGCCGAAACGTTCAAAGACTTCCCGAAGATCAGCATCGCCGGATACAGCGGCATGACCGTGGAATTCTGCCACCAGGTAAATGCCCAGGTAATCGTGCGCGGCTTGCGGGTTTTTTCAGATTTCGAATTTGAATTCCGCATGGCGCTCGCCAATCACCGCCTCTCACCGGATATCGAAAGTGTGGCTTTCATCACAGACGAGGACCATACCTTCCTTTCATCCACCACAGTCCGTGAGATTGCATCGCTGGGTGGGGATGTTTCCAGCATGGTTCCACCGCATGTCGAAGCCGCGCTGAAGCACAAATTCAAGGGTGAGCAACCAGCCGTCACATCCCTGCGGGATTAAAGTATAATCAGGGAGTTGCAGCCTCGAATTTGCGGAGGAGCCGATGGATATTCTTCAACTGATCGACCGCCTGGAAGAACTCTTCAACAACAGTCGTCCCATCCCATTGACTCACAATGTCATCGTGGATGAGGACAAGTTCCTGGATATCATTGACCAGATGCGGATCTCCGTCCCTGAAGAAGTCAAGAAGGCGCAGCAGGTTTTTTTGCAGAAAGACCGGGTGATGGCACAGGCACAGGAAGAAGCCAACCGCACGTTGCAGCTGGCGCGCGAAAAAGCAGATGCATTGGTTGACAAAGAAGTGCTGGTCCAGGACGCGCAACGGAGGTCCAACCAGATCATCGACCAGGCCCGCATGGATGCCGAGAATATAAAAACCGGCGCCGACCAGTATGCGCTGGACGCATTGATGGGTTTGCAAACCGAATTGGAACGCCTGGTCAACCAGGCTCAAAATGGAGTACAGGTGCTGCTCCAGAAAAAAATACCACCTGATCCAGTTCATCAGGATAAATAAATGATCAGCCTCCGCCAAATGGCGGAGGCTGGTTTTATCTCCCATTGTGCCAATGCGGATTCAAAGCGCGACACTGCCAACATTCCGGATGACCATCACGACTTTGCCCTTGATCTCCAGGGGTTCCCCCTTGTCGATCATGATCGGTTTCATGGTCGGGTTGGCAGGCTGGAGACGATAGCTATCCTTTTCCTTGAAGAAATATTTTAAAGTGGTCTCATCCCGATTCGGGAGCCAGATGGCCACCATTTCACCGTTATTGGCTTTGATCGTCGGTTTAATTATGACAATATCGCCATCATTAATCATGGCGTCGATCATAGACTCGCCTTTTACCTTTAATGCGAAAAGCTCACTCCCCTTTTCACCTGAAGGCAGCAGGCTGCGAGCCACATCCACTGCATCCATTTCGTTACCGATGCCAAGGTAGGTGGTGCCCGGTGCAGGGACAAGCATGGGCTCACCGGCCGCGATCGGACCAAGGATGGGGATCTTCACCAGGTCACGGCTGACCGGATCGGTCAACCGCACCGCCCGTGAGAATTTTGCATCCCTTTCTATCAGCCCCATTTCTGTCAATTGCTTTAAGTAGTAAGTAACTACGGACGTTGAAGTGATGCCAACCGCTTCCCCAATTTCGCGGATGGAGGGGGGATAACCAATACTTAACCGTTCGTTCAGGTACTTGATGATCTTATTATGCCTTTCGGTCAAACCCGCGCGAGTTCTAACCATCTCAACCTTCCTTTCATGTCCTGAAAACCAAACATTTGTGCTAATTATAATACGAACACCCGTTCTATGTCAAGCGCGATTTTGAAGGGTCGAGGGGGAAGTCATGACAATGAATCGGACCTCAAGGGAAACAAGAGGTTCTCGCACGTGAACCTGGATCCTTATTCAACCATCATTTCCAGGTCTTCACCAAGATACAAATATTATTGGCTAATATAAAAATCCCCCCTTGAAAAATGATATGCGATTTATCTATATCTGCCATGCATGTTTCTGAGTGGCTATCCTTTTACCGCCCCCGCGGTGAGACCGCTGACAATATACCTTTGGAAAACGAATGCCAATAATACGGGAGGAAGAGCTGCAATAATACCCCCCGCCATCATGCCATTAATATTAACGGCATAGCGACCGATAAACTCAGCCATGGCAACTGGAGCTGTTTTGGCTGCCAGGGTATTTGTGAATATCAGGGCATAGAAGAATTCATCCCAGGCAAGCAGAAAAGTGAACATCGCTGTGGAAACCAACCCGGGTACTGAAATGGGCATTACCACCCGGAACAAGATACCCAGCCGTGAGCAACCATCCATGCGGGCAGCATCTTCCAGTTCGATGGGCACTGTCTGGAAGAAGGCAGCCATCATCCAAATTGCATAGGGTAGAGCGAAACTCATATAAGCAGCCACCAGTACGACCGGTTTATTAATCAAACCCAGTCCAGATGCAAGAATGAAGAGCGGAAGGATAAGCGAGACTTCCGGGATCATTCGAGTTGTAATTATTCCAAGCTGGATTGTGCGATTTAGTCGGAAAGGGATCCGTACCAATGCATAGGCTGCCAGGCTTCCGATTATGATGCACGTGGCGGTTACGGCTGATGCAACCTTGATCGAGTTGAGCAGGGCAATCGCGAAAGTCCGCGGGACAGAGGACGTGGCAAGAGATGGGAAGATAATATCAAGGTAATTCTTAAGCGTGGGATGAAGCGGGATCCAATGTGTAGGGATGGCATACAATTCAGCCTGTGTGGACAGACTGGCACTGAGCAACCAGAGAATGGGAAAGAAAATAAAGAAGATAACAGGGAGGGTGAACAAAAATAACCAAAGTTTGCGAAGGAATTTACGGAAACGCATCATTGCGCCTCCTCCGGGCGATACAACAGCTGTATGAAAATCAGAGCCATGGTTATCGTGAAAATGGAGATCAAGAAAGAAAGTGCTGCACCGACACCCTGGTTTCCCCAAGGAAAAGAGTTAAGGTAGGTCAAATAAGTGATTGTCAGAGTCTTGTTTGCCGGCCCGCTGCTGGTGATGATGTAGACAATATCAAACACTCGAAATGCATCCACCGTACGTGCAATCAGGGCAATCAGGATTGCTGGGCGGAGCAAAGGGAGCCTGATTTGTAAGAAACGCTGAAGTGCAGATGCACCGTCCACAGCTGCAGCTTCATCTAGCTCCACAGGCAGGGTTGCCAGTGCAGCTTGCAGGATCAGCGCGACGAACGGCATCATATGCCACACATCTGCCAGTATTACCAGCGGCATCGCCAAATTGGGTAACGTCAGCCAGGGGACATAGTGCTTGATTAAACCCACCTGCATCAGGAGTCCATTCATGGCACCAAAATCAGCATTATAAATCCAGCGCCACATTGCGCCATTTACTATAGTTGGAACTGCCCAGGGGATGATCAAGCTGAAGCGCAGGAATTTCCAACCCAAGGGATGTGAATGAATTAATTGGGCAATAGCCAATCCACCCAGCATTTCAAGGCCTACCGAAACAATCGTAAAATACAACGTTCGCCCGATTGTTTCCCTAAAGGTGTGGTCTGTAACCATTTCTATATAGTTGCCCAGACCCACAAAGGTGCGCACTTGGTTAAGTCCGGTAGGTGCAAGGAAAAAGCTTAAGATAAAAGTGTAGAGAATCGGCCACAACGTCACCCCCAGGATCACCACCAGGCTTGGGATAATTAAAAGCCATGCAGTTCGGGTGTCCTGCGCTCGAAGAGAAGGTGGTCGTCTCACATGAGATTCTAGAGTGGTTGCCATACGTATTAAATTATGGGTGGATTTGCTCCCAATGGCAAATCCACCCGTATTCTGAAGACTTTTCGTTACTTAGCAGCTAAGGAGACCCATGTGGCTGCGGCTTCATCCAAAGCTTGTTGGGGCGTTTTTCCGCCGGTCAGGGCTTCCTGGATCGCCAGTTGGAGCGCGGCAGATGCTTCATTATAATAAGACACTGTCGGACGTTCATAGGCGTATGGGAATTGTGCCATGAAGGCAGGAACCGTGATCGGATTTGTCGGGGTGGCAGCCAATAGCTTGGTCAGCGCATCCCCTTGAAAATCATTCTGCCAGACGGGCAGCATCTCGGCTGAGTACTTGATCTGAACCTCGTTACTGGCAAGATAGGTCAGGAACTTCCATGTCTGATCGGGGTATGGGGTGGTAGCCATGATGGCAAAGGCGCTGGAACCATCCACGCTGGATCCTTTGATCCCTGCAGCGGCACCGGAGGCGAATACAGGCATGGGTGCGAAGGCAGCTTGACCAACTATCGCCGACTTCTCTGCATTATTCGAATCAGAATACTGGAAGAGCCAGTTCACTGCAAAGGCAGACTTACCAGCCAGGAAATCCGCTTCAACTGCTGTTTCATCGGAAGAAATCGAGCTGGGGTTGGATAAGCCATCATCCAGAGTTTGTTTCATCCAACCAAGAATCTGAACACCCTGGGCATTGTTGAACACCGGCTTACCGCTTGCATCCAGGAAGGCACCACCATTGCCGAATAGAAGCACGGTGAAATCGCACACCACGCCTTCCTTCTGATTCCACGACCAAATGATCGGGAATTCAGCCAGGTTTTTCTGCTTAATTATCTTGGCTTGATCGACAAGTTCTTCCCAGGTTTTGGGAGGGGCACTGATGCCTGCTTTCTGTAGTATGTCTTTATTGTACATGAAGTACTTAACATCCATCAACCAGGGCATGCCATAGATCTTTCCATTCCGGGTCACGCCATTCCATGCCGCCGGGAACATGTTTGCTTTCATATCTGTAGTAATGCGGCTGCTGACATCCAGGAGGTATTTATTCTTGATGAACTCGTCCGGCCAGATGACATCGATCATGGCAGCATCATAAGCCGGAGGAGTGGCAGCCATTCCGGTGACGATCTTGTCATGAACATAATCATATCCCAGATATTCCATCGCAACTTTAATATCCGGGTTTTGAGCCTCAAAATCTCTCGCTATCTGATCGATCTCGTCAGGTTTCAAGCCAGCCTGCTGCATGGTCAAAATGTGGATGGTAACCGGTCCACTGGGCTTGGCTGCGCATGCCACCGCGCTAATTATGAGAGTAATTGAAAGCATCCCCATCAATATCTTGTTCATGGTACGCATATCCTTCTCCTTATAATTATCAGAATGGTTTGTGAATTTGAAATCCATCTGTGAAATGTCTCCTACAGTAACCACCTCCTTCTGAGAGTACCTCATTGACATATTATGAAAGCTTGTGAACGACGTAGAAATTGGATGTGTTATGCAAGACATTGGTGATCGCGCCCATGACAGTAGCTTGCAGCCCCAAGGTTGAGACCACCAGTTTGGGAAGATTGGGTATTGTCCCTTTAATTCGATCCAAGATGGGTGCAATAAGCATATCCGCAGATTTGGAAACGCCTCCTCCCAGAACGATCAATTCCGGATCGAAAGCAGAGACCAGGTTTGCGATGGCAACAGCCAAATAATCCACTGTTTCGTTGATAACCGTCCACGCCCAGGGTTCCCCTTTACGGGCTGCCTCGAAAACATCCTCCGCTGTAATATTGCTCAAATACTTCTGGCTGCGTTGGGTTTTCAAAATATCTCTTGCGCGTGCAGCGATCCCGGTCCCTGAGGCGACACTTTCCAGGGCACCAAAATTAAGATAGTCCTTGCCCAAGAATTCCCGCCCCGGGATCATGTTGCCGATTTCCCCCGAAGCTTCTTTTGAGCCGCGGTAGAGGGCACCATTTATGATCACCCCAGCTCCAATACCGGTGCCAATCGCGATCAGGATCATGTCCTGTATATTCTGTCCTGCGCCGAACCAAAGCTCCCCAAGGGCTGCCAGGTTAACATCGTTGTCCACAATAATGGGAAGATCGTATTGCTTGGAGAGCCTGGCTTTGAGGGGAAATTTATCCCAATGCAAGGTGTATGCCCAGGTTACGATCCCTTCATTGTGCAGGGTTACGCCAGGTGCCCCCACCCCGATCCCGCGCACCCGGTGTGCCCCCAACTTGGAACTATCAATTAATTTATCGATCAGGGTGGTGAGATATTTATAACTATCTTCCCCTGAGGTCCCATGGCGGCTGATGTTGACTTCATCGAGGATGGTGCCGCCCAGGTCGGACAACGCTCCGTACATTTTTGTTCCCCCCATATCCACCCCAATTATGGCGTAACGATCGGAGTTGAATTCAAGCAGGGGTCTTCTCCTGCCGCCGCTCCATTCGGTTCCCCCTTGAAGACGGACAAAACCTTCTTTAATCAATCCATCCACGATGCGCATGACCGTCGGGAGACTGACGTTCAACCTCTCGGTTATGGCCGTCCTGGAAATCGGGCTTTCCCGGCGGATGATCTCCAGGATGGCTGATCGGTTAATTTCACGCATATCGGTGGCAGTTATGGTTAATGGATAAGCCATTTTCCCTCAAACGCAATGGGGTTAATTATTTACACCATGTAAGTATTATTTTCATGATGTAAATATTATAGGGAGAATTATATCGAAAGTCAATAGCCAATATGGGTTATGCAAGGAGTCCGAATGATCGGGTTATATTGCTTCGAACTTCCTTATTCTTATAAATAGAGCAAAGAGATGTTCTTCTTTCACTCTCTTTCGAAAAGGATTATGAAAAACTATTGTCTTGGAATATTAATACTATTATTAAATATTATTAATTATTACTACTTGACATTTTAGAAATATTGAATATAATATCAATTATATTAATTTTGATATTGATAATAACTGAAGAGGTCGATATGTCATCCATCTATCATGCTTATCAGGCATATGAACGCCGGGTGATTCGGGGCGAACTGGATCACCAATCAAGAAGATCAGCCAAGCGGACGGTCACTCACGAGCCTCTGGCGGCCAGGATTGGCGACTTGCTCATCCAGACCGGCCTGAAACTCAAAAGACGGTATTCCCCCGGGAAGTCAATGTCTTGGTCACCTATGACCTGGAGCAAGTCATGAAAACAGCGCTTAGTAAATGTCCTGTTTGTGACAGCGAGCTGATGGTCACCCGCTTGCATTGTGAAACCTGTGATACCACTGTTGAAGGTCGCTTCGCCAACGGCTCCTTTGCCGGGTTAACTTCGGAACAACTTGATTTCATCGAAACCTTTGTCCGCTGCGAAGGGAAGATCACCCGCATGGAAGACGAGATGGCACTTTCCTACCCTACCATCCGGAACCGGCTTCAAGATGTGATCCGTTCCCTGGGATACGAGCCGGGTAAAGAAGAAGCCAGTGAAATATCTGAAGAGAAGCGCCGCAGTGTCCTTGAAGAGCTTGATTCCGGCAAAATTTCTGCCGAAGAGGCCATGCGTGTCCTGAATGGGGAGGGATAGAGCATGAAAACCCAATCGCTATCCCTCGGCCCTTCAACAAACATATTGGTCCGCGCCCTGACTGGTGATTTGCGCATTGCCGGGTGGGACCGAAATGAACTCATGGCAAAAACCGATGGTGACAAACTTGAGCTGAACTCCGAATCTGATCCGCTCGGCATCACATGTGATGAAGATCTTATTTTATATTTGCCGCGCAGCGCCAATGTGAAGGTGGAAAAGGTTGCCGGTGACGCCGTTCTGCAAGCCCTTAACGGTCCAATCAATCTTGGCCCCGTTTCTGGCGACCTCACCATGAACGACCTTGGCCCGGTTACCATTGGGAATGTCGCCGGGGATGCATCTTTGCGCAACGTTGGCGCTATTAATGCCGAGACCATCTCCGGTGATTTTACCTTGCGGGGTGGGCATGGTATTTGTGCCGTGGATCAGATAGGTGGGGATGGATCGATCCGTGACGTGGACGGAATGCTGACAATTGAGAATGTTGGTTCGGATCTTTACATCCGCAATGTCCATGGAGCGGTGACCGTGAAAGCCGGAGCTGATGTGGCCTTTTATGTCACACCGTTGCCCGGACAGATCTACGATGTTACTGCAGGAGATGACCTGATTGTGCGTCTCTCCCCGGATGCCGCCATCAAACTCCATCTGAGCGCCAGTTCACCTGACTCCATACAGGTCGATTTCCCTGGTGTTGAAATCCCCGAGGGCTGCACCTCCTGTGAAGTAATCCTCGGAGAAAATAAGGAAGGGATGGCTGAGATGGCATTAACTTCCAAGGGGGACCTGTTGGTCACCAGCCAGGCTGATCCCTGGGAATCCGCCACTGATTTTGACAGCGGTGATTGGCGCATTCCTCCCATCCCCCCCATTCCACCCATCCCCCCCCTGCCCCCCGATTTTTCCGAGCGCATCAACCGGCGCGTCCGCGCCTCGATGGAACGAGCGCAGGTTCACATCGAAGCAGCCAGCCGCCGCACCGAGGCCAAGATCCAGGCAGCCATGCGCCGGGCAGAGATGAAAGCCCGTGCCGCTGAAGTGCGCGGCCGTCGGGGGGCGAAACTGAATGTAAGGGTTGGACCCTGGAAATGGGACCTTACCCCGGGTAAGCCCGATGAAACACGGGAAGCTGTATCGGATGATGAACGCCTGATCATCCTGCGCATGCTGCAGGAAAAGAAAATCAGTCTTGCCGAGGCTGAGAAACTGCTGGCAGCTCTGGAAGGAAAATGATATTGTCTTTCCTCCTCCCCCAACCCCTCCCCCGTTTGGGGGAGGGAAAGGGGTAAAGGGGAAAAGGAGTTTGCGATGACTGACCAGGAACGTGAACAAGTTCTTAAAATGATCGAGAATGGCAAAATCACCCCGGAAGATGGCTTGAAGTTAATGCGCACTCTCGACCAGTCACCGGCGGAAGACGAAGGTGCTGCAGAACCGAAGGAAACGGGGGAACATTCCAATCCGGAAGATAACACGGACACTAATGAGAAAGCTGAAAGACCCGGCTTTGGAAAAGATCCGCGGATTGAGGCAGTAAAATCCACAGTTCAACGGCTCTGGCAAATTCCGTTATGGATCGGAATCGCCATTACCATCCTGGGCGCTTGGGGCATGTATACCTTGGTCCAGGCCTCACGGCTCAATTTCTGGTTCTATTGTTTCAACACTCCGCTTCTCCTCCTGGGTGTCCTGATCATCGTGGCTGCCATAGGCAGCCGCAAGGCACGCTGGTTGTTTGTGGACGTGAACCAGAAACCTGGCCACAGGCCACAGCGCATCTTCCTGGGTTTCCCACTGCCCCTGAAATTTATTACCTGGCTCTTCCAAATAGTAAAACTATTTTTCCCTCACCTGGTAAAAGAACTGGATGCGGATAAAGGTGGTCCTGGTATGGACGGGGTTATTAAAATAATGGAATTGGTGGACCATGGATTTACCGGCGACCAACCACTTGTAGTTAATGTGGATGAAGAAGGTGGCGAACGCGTCCAGGTGTATATTGGTTGATTTCTTGAAATGAATTTGATGAAAACACAATATTGATGGAAATTTGGAAAGCTGCCTGACGGGTAAAACAACATACAAGGAGGATCACATGGCAACCACAGAAGAACGCATGAAGATACTGAAGATGATAGAGGATGGGAAAGTCAGTGCTGAAGAAGGGGCCAAGTTGCTTGCCGCCCTGGCCAGCGCCAACCGTCCCGCGGGAGGACTTTCTGCCAGTGGGGCCAAATGGCTGCGGGTGCGCGTCACAGAAGTCAATTCTGGGCGCTCAAAGGCCACGGTACAGATCCCCATCAGCCTGATGGAAGCCGGGATGAAAATCGGCGCTCATTTCGCCCCAGAAATTGACGGGGTGAACATGGACCAGTTGATGGAAGCGTTGCGTTCCGGCATGACCGGAAAGATCATCGACGTTACCGATGATGAAGATGGGGAACATGTTGAAATATTTGTTGAATGACTCCTGGTTGCCGAAAGCCAATCTACAAGATCGGCAAGGCTGGGGGGGTTTTCAAGCCACGATACCATCAAACATGATTGGAGGTTGCCATGTCTGACAATATTGAAAAATCATTTACTGTTTCTTCGCCCGTGCAGCTCAACGTGAATAACATTCGCGGTTCGATAATAATACAACCGGGGGAGGATGGGACCATCCAGGTGACTGCCACCAAGCAGCCTCATACGGGAGACGTCAACCGAACAGAGGTCAACCTCTCCCAGGGAGCAGACGGGGCAGTGAACGCTTCCACCCGCTTTCCCGACATCAGCTGGAACTGGCTTTCGGGCTGGCAACCCTGTGAGGTGGATTACGTTATTAAAGCACCGCACCAAAGCACACTGGTTTTGAACGGGGTAAGCAGTTCCATCCTTGCTGAAGGATTTGAGGGAGACACCAATGTGAAATCGGTTAGTGGTGAAATCTCATTAAAGGAAATTAAAGGTTCCCTCAAGGTCCATACTGTCAGTGGTGATGTCGAAGGGGAACGGATTACCGGATCTTTGATCGTGGAAACAGTTTCAGGTGACTTGGTGTTGAAAGAATCTGATTTATCTTCCATCAAGGGGAATACTGTGAGTGGAGACCTGCGAATCAACACCCGGGTGGCTGAAGGGCCGTACAATTTCAACTCGGTATCCGGCGATGTACGCCTGATTGTCCCCCCAGAGACAAGGTGCACTTGTGAATTACACAGCCTTAGCGGTGATTTGGGTTCAATCTTCCCCACGGACAATTCCACCCCTCACCATGGTTTGCAAATGAATAATATCCAGGGGGGAGGGGTGAAAATTTCGCTTCACAGTGTTTCAGGGGATCTATTCCTGGATTGCAGCGGCCTCCTTCCACAACCCTCAGGATTGCCCGGGTCAGACTCTCAGGAAAAACGTCGCACGGTGTTGGACCGCGTCGATCGCGGTGAACTGACCGTGGATGAAGCCCTGACCCAACTGCGTGAATAATTTCAATTTTACGCAATGAATTTTGTGACTGACCATTGAAACCTTAATTTTCACTGCGAAGATCATCGAGATTGGACGAATTATCCTCATCCGATCTCGGTTGTTTTATTCACGGTAATAAATTTCAATGGAGACATATATATTTCAATATTGGATAAAATATGACCATGGAAAACTCAATAACACCAACCCAAAAACGTCCTGCGGGTATGACCGGATTCATCATCGTGTGGATTGGACAGATCATATCCATCCTGGCTTCCGGGATGAGCGGATTTGGCCTGTCGATATGGATGTTTGAAAAGACAAAAAGCGCGACAGCCATGGGCTTGATGCAGGTTTCCTTTATCCTGCCCTTCCTCCTGCTCTCCCCCATTGCCGGGGTGATGGTGGACCGCTACAACCGTAAGTTGATGATGATGATCAGCGATTTTGCCGCGGTTACAGCCACCATCGCCATCCTCTTGCTGCAAGCCACCGGTCAGTTGCAGTTCTGGCATCTTTATGCCGCCAACATCCTTTATGGATTGGGCAATACATTCCAGTGGCCGGCTTATTCTGCCGCCATCAGCACGATGGTACCTAAAGAGCAATATGGACGGGCCAATGGGCTGATGTCCCTGCTGGAGGCGGGACCCGGGGTGCTGGCTCCCCTCCTTGCAGGTGCAGTGCTGGCTGCCAATAAAACCAGTGGATTGACCATTATCCTGACCATCGATGTGGTGACCTTTTTCATTGCCCTCGGTGCATTGGCTTTCGTCTTCGTGCCGCAGCCAGCGAAAACGGTCGAGGGTCAGAAAGTAAAGGGCAATCTCTGGAGGGAAGCCGCGTATGGATTCACATATATTTTCAAGCGCCCCAGCCTGCTGGGTCTGCAGATGATCTTTTTCTTTGGCAACCTGTTTTCCGGCCTCGCCTTTACAGTTTTCGCACCCATGCTCCTCCTGCGGACGAACAACAACACGGTGATATTTGGCACGGTGAATTCCGCAGCAGCCATTGGAGGGGTTGCCGGGGGGCTTATTATGAGCGCCTGGGGAGGATTCAAGAAACGCACCCACGGCGTCCTGGCGGGTTGGATCCTGGCAGGGGTTTTTACCGCACTTTTCGGATTCGGAACGGGTATCGCATTCTGGATCCCCTTTATTATCGCCCAAGCCATCGTCGGTCCGCTGATTAACTCCTCCAATCAATCCATTTGGCAGGCAAAGGTGGCTCCCGATATCCAGGGTCGCGTTTTCTCCGCCCGCCGGCTGATCGCCTGGTTTACGCAGCCGATTGCGCCGATCATTGCCGGGGTGTTGGCTGACAAATGGTTGGAACCTTCCATGACTTCCGGTGTGACCAATCTGGCGGTTACCTTTAACAGTTGGGTGGGAACCGGCCCCGGGTCGGGGATGTCACTGCTGCTCATTTTTTGCGGGATGGGCGCAGCCCTGGTTGGACTGGTCGGCTATTTCCTGCCCTTTATTCGCAACGCAGAGTCCACCCTTCCTGACCATGATCAATTGGAAAAGGTCGCCGCTCCCGGTGATTGAACGTTCTTGCTCTACGACCATGTGAAACCGGGTATGCCTCCCGTAAACTGACCGTCCCATTCCGGCAATCCCCCCGTTGATATAAACCTGCACTCCATCCACTAAACGGGGGTTATTCCCGCCGTCTTCTCAAATTCACCCAGGAATGATTTCCCTTCCCAGCCTTCGGTTTTCAAAGAACCAGCGCACCGTATCGGTAATTGTTTCATGAATGGGGCGCGGATGGAAGCCCAATTCCCTGGCTGCCTTTGCGTGGCTGATATTTGAGTTGCTTTGCAGGACTTCGAGCGAGTATGGCGTGAAACGAGGCTTTGCCCTTGTTTTTAGATAGTACCAGGGGGTGAAATTCGATGCGAACTTGGCAAAAGGCAGGGGGATCTTGATGCTGGCAAAAGCCTTCCCGGTCACCTCGCGCACCGACTCCAGGAGAAAACGTACCGATATCTTGCTGCCTCCGAGGATGTAACTCTCGCCCCGGCGGCCGTGTTCATGGGCTGCAATCAACCCGTCGGCAACATCCCTTACATCCACGAAATCATAAGCACCTTCAACGAAGAACATTGTGCGGGCTTCGGAGGCTCTGCGAATAACCTCCCCCATTTCGGAGCCCCGGAAGTCATATGGACCGATTACCCCTGTCGGGCAGGTAATGACTGCATCCATTCCATCAGCCACAGCTTCCTGGACTTCCAGGCTTGCCGCAGCTTTCGAGCGGTCATACTCTCCATAAGGGTTGCTCTTGTCGAATCCCAGGGTTTCATCCATCGCCACCCCGTGGGGAGCCCTGGCGATGGCATGAATGGAACTGGTGTATATCAAGCGCCGGACGCCCGCACGGAGAGCAGCCTTAAGCACATTGCGCGTTCCCTCCACGTTCACCTTCCATAAAGAAGGATTCTTTCCCGGCAAGATCGAAATGATCCCCGCCAAGTGGAATACAGAATCCACACCGCCCATAGCAGGGGATAAGGAGTCGCGGTCGAGTACATCTCCCTTGACCTGCTCCACATCTAAATCTTTAATGGACGTGGTATCTTCATCGTGCCATACGAGGGCGCGAACTTTTTCTCCTTTGTCAAGCAGTTTGCGAATAAGAACATTGCCAATATGTCCGGTGGCTCCGGTGACTAATATCATTTTCACCTCTGGTGTCCATTTGACAACCCATTCATTAAAATTTGCATGCCTTCGTGGGCAGTCTTTTCCCAGTCTGCGCCATGCGGGTCAAGCACTCCTTGAAGTACCATCCCCACTGCCAGGGAAACGATAACCTGCGCGGCTGCTCGCGCGTCTGTTTCTTTTAGTGAGCCTTCCGCAATGCCCTCTTCCACCAACCCTGAGAAATAGGCTTGATAATGACGATAGGGAGCAATCACAGCCTTCCAGATTTTTTCATCCCTGCTGGCTTGCAGCCAGAATTCCAGGAACATGGGCAGGCGGTCTTCAGCTGCTGCGAAAACCCCAGGGAGGAGATTGGTCATGTGAACCAGCGTCTCGGGAATGGTATCTTTTCGAGCCGCCTCCATTCCGATGTCAATCACCGCCAACCAGCTTTGCATCAGGGCCAGGAAGATTGCCTGCTTGGTCGGAAAGTGGTGATAAAAGGCTCCCTTGCTGACCCCCGCCTGAGAACAGATATCATCCACGCTTGCGGCATCATATCCCGAAACAGCAAACCGACGGACGGCTGCTTCCAGGATGCGGGTACGGGTTTCTTCACTGCGTTTTTGGGTCACAAGGTCATCCTTGATATAAAACATACCGACTGGTCGGTATGTTAATAATATCCTTTCCCAAGATTATTGTCAATGTGCTATTAGTTGAAACTGGGATGCTTATGGATGGGGAATCCGGTGATTTTTAACCACTTCCCCAAAAAAAAGCGTAAAATAGGAGTTGCAATTTGAGATCAAGGGAGTTAAGTCAATGGGAAATATGGTTGCCGTCATAACGGACAGCACCGCAAGTATTCCAGAACCAATCTTGGGTGAATTAAACATACGTACCGTGGCGTACTATATTCACCGGGGAAAGGAGGTCCTGCGTGATCTGGTGACCATCCAGCGTGATGAATTCCTCCAATGGCTGATCACTGCCAGGGTTTTGCCAACCACAGCTTGCCCCGGCCCCGGAGATTATTTCGAGGCTTATAGGGGTTTGGTGGAAGAAGGGTACCAAGCAATCATCAGCATCCACATGACCTCCAAAGGCAGCGGCGCATACCAGTCAGCAACTGTGGCTCAATCCATGCTGAAAGACAAGATCCCTGATGTGCAGGTTGAAGTCATTGACACGCGCAACGTCTCGCTTTGCCAGGGATGGATGGCAATCGAAGCTGCCCGCGCAGCATTGAAGGGGCTCCGTATTGATGAAGTTGCGGCAAAAGTCAGGCGGATGGTACCGATCACGCACATGATCCAGACCGCGGACACGCTCAAATATCTTGCCATGGGTGGGCGGATTGGTAAGGCAGCCAGCCTGGTTGGCTCGCTACTCAATATTAAGCCCCTCATTGGCATGGAAGATGGTGAAATTATCCCGCTCGGCGTAGCCCGTGGTCGGGTACACGCGTACCAAGCCATTGCGAACAAGGTGGAAGCGACCATTGGCAGGGGTCGGGCCAGGATCGCCTATGTCCATGCAGGCGCGAAACAGGAAGTTGAAAGACTCAAGGGGTTGGTGGAAGATAAAGTGGAAGTGATCGAATCCTTCGTGGCTGAGCTTTCTCCGGCCCTGGCGGTCCACAGCGGTCCAGGTACGGCTGGATTATGCTTTTTACCGGATAAATAAGTAATTAACCAAAAAGAGCCGGGCATCT
>DBFP01000029.1:0-1200 GCA_002294405.1 Anaerolineales bacterium UBA877
TTGGCCGCTTCACGCAGGGTGGTGGAAGGGGTGAACCTGGTGCATTCCGGTGGATGGAAGACATGGAGCTTGGACACACTGCTTGGTGCAGACATGGGTGGTGCCACGCTGGGGCTCATTGGTTTTGGAAGAATCGGACGGGCGGTCGCCCGGCGGGCAACGGGATTTGGGATGAGAATCATTTTCACAGATCCGCATCCGGCCTCTCCTGAACCAGGAGTGGTGGCTGAACAGGTTGATTTCGTTGCACTCTTGCAGCAATCTGATTTTGTAAGCCTGCATACCCCTCTTACCGATGAAACCCGCTGCCTGATGAATTCTTCCGCTTTTGAAAGAATGAAACCGACCGCTGTACTGGTAAATACCTCGCGCGGTTCGGTGGTGGACCAATCCGCCCTTTATCACGCATTGAAATCTCATCGGATATTCGCCGCCGCCCTTGATGTAACCGACCCCGAACCCTTGCCGATGGATAGTCCATTGCTCAGGCTTGAAAATTGCATTATCGTCCCGCATATTGCCAGTGCAAGCCGGTTGACACGTCAAAATATGTCCCGGATGGCAGCGGAGAATCTGATCGCCGGGTTGAAAGGGATTCCCCTGCCAAATTGCGTCAATCCGGAGGTATATTCCCGGTGAATTGAGGTCGCTTCATTGAATGACTCGTGAGGGAATCTGGAGGGGAGTGATCAGGGAATTGTTACCGGTGGATCGCCGAATAACCCTCCAAAAAACGGGGGACGTTGACGTGTTTCATCATTTCAATAATTAAAAACAATCCAAACCAGTAGTCAAGTATAATCCGGCCATGGCTGATTTTGCCAGACGTGATCCCCTGAACCGCAGATTCCTGTCCCTCATCGGCTGGACGCGTTCCAGCAGCGTTTTATTGGGAGGCTTCTTCCTTATTTGCGGACTGATCATCTATCTCTGGTGGCCCTTGGCAAAAGAAGTGCTGACAACCATCAATTGGCACGGACCGTGGTGGTTTTTCATTGATTGGTTGTTGCTGGGCGTTTTTTCCTTCATGACCCTGACCATCATTGCCCATGCAAACCTGAAACGGGATGCGCTTATCGTCGTTATTGGGATGGTTGGCGGGTTGGTGATCGAGTCATGGGGAACTCAGACCAATCTATGGCATTACTATACTGCAGAACGACCCCCGTTATGGATTATCCCAGCCTGGCCAATCGCCAG
>DBFP01000029.1:1252-31641 GCA_002294405.1 Anaerolineales bacterium UBA877
CATACGCGGTATTGACATTTCTGGCTGGTTCAGGGTTGGGTTATTTCCTGGAGTTGTGGGGTACCTCTCGACAATGCTGGACGTATTATACGTTCCAGACACCACCCGTTTTTGCCGTATTGGCGCATGGGATGGCCGCAGTTGCATTCTGGAGGGCAGGGTTGGTGGTCAAATTTGTTATTCAGAAATTNNTTATGGATTTGATTTCGAAAAGTGAGCCAATGTCCCGTTGCCCGCGTTCGCGACCCAAAGTCCACCCGAACCGTCGGAGGCGATACCGCTGGGCAGGAGTAAAGTGCCTGACGAGCAGCCGTCTTCCACACGGATTGGTTTTCCTCCGGGTGAGAAGGTGATCAAGCGGCAGAGTTCCGGGTCAGTCACGGTGATATTCCCAATCGTGTCAACCGCGATGAACGGCTTGTTCTCAACAGATTGTCCAAACCAGCCGTCCACCGGCCATTCAACTGTGGCGGTATAAACCAGCTTGGACTCATCAGGAGTAAAGACCTGGACGCGCTGGTTCCATGTATCGGTCACGTAGACCTTCCCTGATGAATCCAACGCCACAGCCACCGGTTCATCCAATAGGCCAAGATTCATTCCTGGCGATCCGAACTGGGTGATGTAATCCCCATTTGAGTTAAAGATGACGATGCGCTTGTTCCCGGTGTCAGCTACATATACATTGCCTTGAGTGTCCACGGCCAGCCCACGGGGACCATAGAAGGCATCCGGAGAATCAGAAGCCTGCCCAAAATACCCCCACATCGTAATGAACTCCCCGTTGGCGGTAAATTTCTGAATGCGGTAGTTCCATGTATCGGCAACGTAGACACTGCCGTCCGGACCAAGTGCAATCCCCCATGGTTCATTGAATGTTCCTCCGGGTGCTTTTTCCTTTGAAACATCAGCACGAGTGCCCCATACCTGGATGACTTTTCCATCCCGGTCAAGATGCTGAATGCGATTATTCATCGAATCAACAACATACAGGCTCCCATCCTTGGCTGCGGCCAGGGAACGCGGCGACTGGAATTGTCCCGGTTTATCTCCCGCCGTCCCAAGTACCTGGTCGGGGAAAGTCGAGGTTGTAATGTCCGCATAGGGGTCCACCGGGGTCACCACAGCCTGGGCGCTGGCACCAAAAGGCCAGAGTTGTGCGGCGATATCTTTCCGGATATAGTAATGCATCCGTGCAGCCACGCCCCAATCAGAAATGGTATAGGTCGTACTGTTTTTCAACGCTCCCCACTGGGTAAAATCATCATTAAACCAGATTTGGAAAACTGCACTGCGTACTTTCGCATCCGTGAAGAAGGGTTTAATATGCGGCCATACAGACTTTAAATAATCGACAAAATTCATGGCTGGTGCGGTCTTGTCAGTCCCGGCATACTCATTCTGGTGGGCGCTGATGTATTCAGCCTTGATCGAATCCCATTTCAGGCTCCAATAATCCATATTGGGCCACCAGAGTCGCATCCCGGCGAATTCGTCGTAATCTTGACGCACCACAGGTGCCAGCTTGGTCAGGTTTTCATCTCCAACTGCAATGACCAATGCCCGGCGTAAATCACGGGTTGGATTCACATCGAAATCAATTTTATTGGTGAAACGACGCATGTACCACCAGTAAGGGTAGCGCACCTGGTTATCATAAGCGGTCACAATATCTGCATAGTTGCCAGTTGTACGAATGGAAATTGCCTCTATCTCACCAAGCAGGATCTTGGGATCTGGAGCAGCGTGGGCATAGACCAGGTACTCCGTGGCATAATCGAAATTGATATATGCAGCCCTGAATGAATCTCTTGCGGTTTGCAAAGCTAGGATGCCAAAAATTACCAGGATCGCGAAACGGGCGTAATTCCGGTAACCCCAGGAGATCACCCTACCCCACAGCACACATTCCACAAACCAGCCAACCGCCCAGCCCGTGGCTAGAATCATCGGCAGGGCCAAATGGATTGTCAGCCAGGGCATTTTTTCCCCGGCATAAGAAAACACTGCCAGGCTGCTTACTGACCAGAAAACCAGGAGCGCAGCCACCGGAACCGGTGGTTGATCTGAATCACCCTGGACCCGGGTAAACGGTGATCCTGGTTGGTTCTGCCACAGCTTTCCGAACCCTGCAATCCCTGCTGCAGCGATTGTCCCAAGGGCTGGAAGGAATTCGTACATCGGGATCAAGAGCAGTAAATAATAGTATAAAGGCTGTCCACCGCGCGCCACGCCTTGCTGGTCCATCCAGTAACTGAGCTCCCCCACCAGCCCACCCACGATCCCTTCAGGGTTGGTGAAGAACGTGGTGTAAAGCAGGGTGAACGGGATAAAAAATACAGCTGCATGGAGCAGCCACTTGCGCCCGAACCACAAAATTCCAGCGAGACCCCCAAGTGCAGCCAGGACTGCCGCCACACCGACCACGCGCAGGATACCCTTGTTGGAGTAATCCAGGGGGGTAAAACCCATCAACTTAATTGGTATGCTGGTTAACAAGGGAAGGATTAGCGTTCCGAGGAGGACCAGCAGGTTGGCAGCCCGCTCTGATTTAATCGTCGTCCACCCGAGACCTTTCACCAATTCCACAACCGACCAGGCCAATGTTCCTGTTCCTCCCGCGGCAAGAAGGGATACCACGATGATCATAGTATGAAGCTGATCCGGGGGAGTATCAGTGGTTGGTTTATGGGAGAAATAGAATCCCGCGGCTCCTGCCAAAAGCAACACGGTCAGGGCGAGACCGAGCAGGAAAAAGCCTTTGCGCTTCCCTGGCTGCCATTCCCGGCGTGAGACACGGTCCACGAAATAAGCCCCCAAAAATAAAAATTGTTCGGCTGCAAACATATAGCTTGTGGCTTTGTCTGTGAAGTGGAGGGCGTTTACCGCAGTGAACAGGAATAAAACCCAGGTCTCTCCCTTTTCAAGGTATCGCAGGATCGCATAAATGGTTAAAATTCCCCAGAAAACAATGTAAGCCTCATTCCGGGCATAGCGTGCATAAAATAGCATCAGGGGGGAAATAATGATCAGAGCCCCCGCCACCAGTGCCCCGATCCGACCCAGGTAGCGACGAAAAGCGAACAAAGCCACCAATATGGAAGCAATATTGAGCACAGCTGCCGGGATGCGGGCGGTGAAATCGTTGTCGCCAAACAGCGCATAAGATAGTGCCATCATATGGAATTGCACCGGACCATGGCTCATCGGGTCCACTTTGAAACCATTCCCCGTGTACAAACTGTAGGAAGGAACAACATGATTGATCTCATCATGACTCTGGGTGCGAGCCCCCAGATCGTATAAGCGTGAAACAATGGCGACAGCAATAAGAAGAACTACAAGCATGGTTTCCACGTTCAACGGGAACCAACGCTTGAGAGGAATATCTAGGATGGATGGTTTTTCAGAAATGGGCATCATCCGGCTATTGTACCAAATTAGATATTACGAAAGGTCTTCATGGGAACTATTATCTAGCTCGTCACAGGCATAAACTGCAGAATAACATTTATCTATTCCACCGGGCATAAACTGCCTGCGAAAGCAACTTTCCAGAACTCACTTCCTTTGTCACCAATTCGCCGCACTCCAAGTCCCCCCCATAGCCTTTCATCATCTCTGCCAGTGCGGAATAAACATGAATGGCAGGCATTTTTACAGCATATACACTAAGGATCGTAAACAAGGGGTGATCACTTAACACCTCCCGGCAGGCTTGCAAGAGCTTGGGCAGGGATTTATACACCTCCCACACTTCCCCCTTTGGTCCCCGTCCGAATTTGGGCGGGTCGAGCAAAACTCCGTCATATTTAACCCCCCGTCTTGCCTCCCGCTCGACGTACTTCAATGCGTCATCCACGATCCATCGGATGGGTTTCCCGGTCAAATCGGAAAGAGCCTGGTTTGTTCGTGCCCAGCCTACTGCTTTTTTTGAGGCGTCAACATGGGTAACCTGCGCCCCGGCTGCGGCGCAGGCAAGCGACGCTAGCCCCGTATAACCGAAGAGATTTAATACTTTTACTTTGACATCTTGGATGGTTGAGGATCCCTTTATATCCCGGGGGGAGGTTTCTTTCACCTTCGACTCTTCTGGAACAGTTCGAAGCTTGTGAGTTTCAATCCTGCGATCCCTGATCAACCCTGCCATCCAGTCCCATTGTGCTCCGCACTCCGGGAAAACACCCAGGTGTCGTCCGGGAGTGGTCATCGCCCAAAAACACAAATCTCCAATCTTTATGGAATTTTGACTCGAGTGAATTGATCGTCCTGTGGAGAGAGGATATTTCATCTCCCATTGATTGGGCACGGTTTTTAAAAACTTCCAGTGCCCTCCACTTTCCTCGCCGCTGGGCTGAAATATCGCCTGGGCGGTATCCCATGAGGAGGCAGGCAGGCTTCGAGTCCACAACGCCTGCACTTCTGGGCGGATGAAGGTATACGACCCAAACCGTTCCAGTTTCAGGCCGTCTCCGGAATCGATCAGTTCATAATCTTTCCAATCAGGGGAGTCAAGTAGATGAATTTGGGGGACCATATAAAGTGGATAATGAATTGACCAGAAAGTGATACCTTAAAATTTGCCTTCACCACTTGCATTTCGTATAGAAGATGTGCTAAAATGATGCATCAGTGGTAGAAAGTGGGACGAAGTGGGATGCCGGGAATTCCGGCATTCTGATTATATAGGGTTATTAGAACTAATGTTCCTGAATCAATACCAGCACTCGTTCGATGACAAGGGAAGACTGACAATCCCATCCAGATTTAGGGAATTGCCAGCAGAAGGTGCTTTTGTCGTCCAGGGGTTGGACCGCAACCTCATGGTGCTGCCTCCCGCGGTATTCCAAGTCTTATATGAACGATTGATGGCGATGAATCTGACAGATCCATCAGCACGTCTTTTGCGCCGCATAATTCTTGGGAATGCCTTGCAGATTGTCCCGGATGGGGTGGGAAGGGTTTTACTTCCCTCAAATCTAAAAGAATATGCGGACCTGAAAGAAAATGTGATTTTTGTCGGCCAGGGTGATTATTTCGAGATTTGGTCGCCTGACCTCTGGAAAGAGCAGGAAGTGTTGGTTAGTGACGCCGATACCAATGCACAACGATTTGCAGCGCTTGATCTAAACACCCGCTGAGATGTTTTCCGAGCACCAACCAGTACTTTACCAAGAAATTATACACGCTTTACACCCGAAAAGTGGAGCCCGATATGTGGATGGGACCCTTGGTGGAGGCGGTCATGCAGCCGGTCTGCTTGCTGGGAGCACCCCAAATGGCCTCTTGCTTGGCTTGGATGTGGACCCTCAAGCACTTGCCCTGGCTCAGCAGAAACTCGCTGCCTTCGGAGAGCGGGTATGGTTTAGGAAAGCCGCTTATACCTCCCTCCCCCAACACCTTGCGGACCTGGGGTGGAACTCGGTGGATGGCATCCTGCTTGACCTTGGAGCATCGTCAATGCAGTTCGACACCCCGGAACGCGGCTTTTCATTTCTGACAGATGGTCCGTTGGATATGCGCTTTGATCCGGAAAAACCGCTCACTGCTGCCGAGATCGTAAACGAATGGCCAGAGATGGAATTGTCAGATATCCTTTTCCGTTACGGTGAGGAGCCCGCTGCAAGGCGAATTGCCAGAGCCATAGTGATAAATAGACCCGTGGGAGGCACTCTTGAGTTGGCAGCAATTATCGAGAAGGTGGTACCCCGCCGCCGTTTTCACCACCCAGCCACTCAAACCTTCCAGGCTTTGCGCATCACGGTAAACGACGAGATGGAGTCCGTGGAGAAAATATTACCGATGGCAGTTCAGGCTCTTAACCGGGGAGGCAGGCTGGCAGTGATTTCCTTCCATTCACTGGAAGATCGGATCGTTAAGGATTATTTCCGCCGTGAAAGCAGGGACTGCATTTGTCCCCCACGCCAGCCAATCTGCACTTGCGGGCATAAGGCGAGTATCAAGGAAATCAACCATCGGCCCATCACGCCGACTGAAGAAGAGATCAACCGGAATTCCCGCTCACGCAGCGCTAAGTTACGTGTAGCTGAGAAATTATAAGCAAGCCAATGGGTGTTGGCTCAGAACGGAGGTGCAGCGTCACCTAATACATATATAGTACTTGAATGGACATTAATCGATGAACAATGTCACTCAAATCGTCCAGAAAGTTCGTCAGGCCCCCTGGCGGGTGCAACGCCAGTGGATCGGCGTATTTTTGCTTGGATTGGTCCTGATGGCAATGGTGGCTGGCATCTATCTAAATGTCACGGTGCGAGCCACATTGGCTGGGCGTGAAATTATTGGACTGCAGGCATTCATCACCACCAACCAGAGGGTAAATGCCGATCTGGAAACCCAGTTGGCTGGTTTAATTTCCATTGAAGCCATGCAACAGCGTGCCGACAACCTGGGGTTCCAGCCAGCCAACCCGGATGACATCACCTATGTGGCTGTTCCAGGATTCGTGCCTCAATCCGCCGTGGACATGTCAACACCAAACAACCAGCCCGTCACCCCGGTCATACTTCCCGAATATACAGAATCCTGGTTCGACTATTTTCTGAACCAGCAAGTCTCCTCCCCGGGAGGACAGCCGTGAAGCGCCTGCCGAATGCCTGGCGGTATTTAATAACAGTATCCCTGTTGGCACTGCTGGGAATTGCCATCCTGGTGCAAATTATCCGGATTCAAAACAGCCCGGAAGTTGCGGGAGTCATTAATCAAGGAAATTTCATCTGGAAGGATTTTTTCCCACCGCGCGGTGAGATTTATGACCGCCATGGCAACCTGCTGGCTGGGAACAAGACCGTTTACGAAATCGGTTTGGATCTGACGGCAAATCCCGACATGCCAACCATTTTGCTGGCTTTACAAATGTCGGGGATAGACCTGAACGAGGTGAATTACAGGATTTCCCAGGTTACCTCCACTGCACAGTACATCGTTCTGGATGATTTTGTGTCCGCCAACAAAGCGGACAATTTGATGACCCTCCAAAAAGCGGCTCATGGTGACCCGACCGGGAAGAACCTGGACGCAATCTATTTCAAGGCTCATTACGGTCGCAGTTATCCTGAAAATTCTCTGGTGTCGAACGTGCTCGGTTTTGTCACTGAAGATAATCATGGTTACATGGGCGTCGAAGAAAAGTATGACAACATCCTGGCAGGCATTCCCCTGCGACTGCTTGTGCCAGCTGACCCAAGGCGGGCTAATGAATACCCCACCATCCCACCTGGCCAAACCATCATCCTGACCATTGACCGCGAGATCCAGGCAGCGGTGGAAAAGATCCTTGATCAAGCATTGGAAAATACCCACGCCACCTCCGGGACAATTGTTGTAATGGATCCGCGCACCGGGGAAATCCTGGCAATGTCCTCCACCCCACGGCTGAATCTGAACGATTACCAGAGTATTAAAACCGTGTTCCCCGGGGAAACCCCGTTTAACCGGGCCATCAGCCAGGCTTATGAGCCCGGCTCGGTCGCAAAAATACTGACCATGGCAGGCGCCTTGGACAGCGGTGCTGTCAAACCCGAAACAATCACCTTTGTTCCCCAATATATCGTGGTCGGCGGGTTTAGAATTTTTAACTGGGATGGCGGGGCGTGGGGAAACCAGGATATGACCGGCTGTCTGGCGAACTCGCTAAATGTCTGTCTTGCATGGGTCGCCGACCGCGAAATGGGAAGCGCCAGTTTTTATTCTTATATGCAGCGTTTCGGGCTCGGTCATGCCACCGGCGTCGATTTAGCCCAGGAAACCTCCGGGCGCTTGAAACTCCCCGGGGATGGAGATTGGACTCCGGTTGAATTGGGCACCAATTCATACGGGCAGGGTGTTTCCGCCACTCCCCTGCAGATGGTAATGGCCGCCTCAGCCCTGGCCAATGACGGTCAAATGGTTTACCCGCATGTCCTGTATGCCCAGATACAGGATGGAAAACAGAGCAATACTAAAACACAAATCGTTGGTGCTCCAGTCTCGGCCGCCACCGCCCATACCATCAGTGATATGCTGACCAACTCCCTGGAGATCGAATCATCCGCGGCTCGTGTTCCGGGTTACCGCATCGCGGGAAAAACCGGTACTGCGCAGATCCCCCTCCCCGGAGGAGGTTACGACCAATCCAATGTCAATGCCTCATTTATTGGATGGGGACCGGTGGATGATCCTCGTTTCATAGTTTATGTCTGGCTTGAAAAACCACAGAGCAACCGGGCGGCTTCGGTGGTGGCAGCTCCAATCTTCAAACAAGTTGTGGAAAAACTGGTCGTGTTATTGGACATCCCGCCGGATGCTGTCCGCCGTCAAATGATTGGCCAATGAGGTCATATGCTTAAACTGGCAGATGTAATCGAAGCCCTGACAAATATCCGACCTGCTCTTGAATCCGTCATCACCGAGGCAATCATCGACTCCCGCCAGGCCATTCCGGGATCCATGTTTGTTGCCGTTCCGGGTGAGAGGGTCGATGGGCACGACTTCGTTGGCGAGGCGTTCCAACGCGGTGCTTCAATTGCGTTAATCCAGCATGCCATTCCAAGTGACTATAAAACCGTCCGTTTGGTAAAGTTTCAGCCTGCGGATTTGAAAATTGAAAATGGTACTCCGATTTGCCTGTTGGTTGAAAATACGCTTGCTGCCCTCCAACAGATCGCTCATTTCTGGCGTCGAAAACTAAACCTTCGTGTGATTGGCATCACCGGCAGCGTGGGTAAGTCCACCACCAAGGAAGTTATTGCCGAAGTGCTTGACCAAAGGTACTGCACGTTGAAAAGCCCGGGCAACATGAACAATGAAATCGGCCTGCCCCTGACCATCTTGAAACTTGGGCCGGGTTATGAGCGCGCGGTCTTGGAAATGGGTTTTTACGTTCCCGGAGAAATCGCTTTTCTATGCAACATTGCACTGCCGGTTATTGGCGTAGTTACCAATATTGGCACAGTCCATGCAGAACGGGCCGGGTCACAGGAAGATATTTTCCAAGGAAAATCAGAATTGGTAAAGGCGCTTCCGGCTGACGGAGTGGCGGTTCTGAACCGGGATGACCCATTGGTTCGGAAAATGGTTGACCTGACCGAAGCCAGGATTTTCTTTTATGGTCTCGACCCTGCATCAGACCTTTGGGCGGATGAAGTTGAAAGTCATGGATTGGAAGGCATCCGCTTCCGTTTGCATTACCGTCAAGAGGTTCTTCACGTACACGTACCCATGATCGGTCAGCATTCTGTCCACACGGCATTACGGGCCGCTTCGGTTGGACTTGTCGATGGTCTGACCTGGCAGGAAATTCTTGATGGTCTAAGGCAGGGGCATAGTCAACTTCGCTTGTCAGCTGTCCGTACCGAGAGTGGTGCACTTTTACTGGATGATACTTACAATGCTTCCCCCGAATCGACGATGGCCGCCCTCAACCTTTTGGATGATTTGGGAGGTCACAAGGTGGCTGTTCTGGGGGATATGCTCGAACTGGGTCAGTATGAAAAACAAGGACATGAGATGGTCGGCATGCGTGCCGCAAAAGTGGCGGATACCCTGGTCACCGTTGGAACTCGCGGGCACATGATCGCGACTGCCGCGCGCCAGGCAGGCTTGGGATCCAGCAAGATCTCTGAATTTGAGAATCAAAATGAGGCCATTACCCACTTGCGCAAATCCCTCACCAAGGAAGACGTGGTACTGGTCAAAGGCTCCCACGGCATCCGCATGGATCGCATCGTCACTGCGTTGGAGGTTAACGGATGAACGATGCTGCACTGGCTCTCAGTCTTGCAGGACTGGCATTCATGACGACCGTAATTTGGGGCGGTCCACTGCTGCGCATCCTGCAGCACTTTAAGATTGGCAAGAAAATTCGCGTTGATGAGCCATCCGGGCATTTTGTTAAAATGGGAACACCCACCATGGGAGGCGTGATGATCATCCTGCCGGTGGCTCTGATTACTGTGCTTTTAAATGCCGTCAGTTTGATCGGTATGAAAGTGATTGGCAGGTCGGTGCTGGTCCCCCTGGCAGCCATGTTGGGATATGGCGTTTTGGGCGCCCTGGATGACTGGGAAGGCATTCGGGGGAAACACAAGGGAGAGGGGATGCGGATTCGCACCAAGCTTATTGCCCAAATTTTACTGGCACTGGGGCTGGTATTGGTTTTGAGATATATGCTGGATGTGCCGGAACTTTATATTCCGGGAATACATTTTGAAATTCAAATGGGCTGGGTTTACATCCCGGTGGCTGTCTTTGTTATTGTCGCCATGACGAACGCGGTTAACTTCACCGACGGTTTGGATGGGCTAGCCGGCCTGATTTCAGCCACTATATTTGCTGCGTACGGGGCTGTAGCTATCATGCTGGGGCAGGTATTTATAGCCCGTTTTTGCTTTACCATGGTTGGAGCCCTGTTTGGATTTTTATGGTTCAATGTTCATCCCGCCCAGCTCTTTATGGGCGATACCGGTTCACTCTCGCTGGGGGCGACAGTCGCAGTGATCGCCTTGATGACCGGCAGATGGGCCATTTTGCCCATCATCGCCATCATCCCTGTAAGCGAAGCCTTGAGTGACGTGATCCAAATCGCGTATGTCAGGATCACACACGGTCGTCGGTTCTTCAAAATGGCTCCACTCCATTTGCATTTTGAATTACTCGGCTGGTCCGAGATGCAGATTGTGCAGCGGTATTGGTTGATTGGACTGCTTGCCGCCATGTTGGGAATCGGATTGGTCATGGTGTAACGACGTGAAAAAAGATTGGAACGGCAAACGCGTCACCATTCTGGGAGCAGCCCGGCAAGGACAGGCAGCCGCTCGCTGGCTGTCAGTTCACGGAGCCTTGGTGACCATTAACGATCTCCGATCATCTGACAAGATGAAGGACAGTCTGGCAGCCCTGAAAGATGTACCTGTATCCTGGGTTCTGGGAGCCCACCCTGTTGAGATTCTAGACAATACCGATATTGTCTGCCTCTCAGGTGGCATTCCTCTCGACAATCCCATTGTGGTTGAGGCCCTTCGCCGCGGCATCCCGCTGACTAATGATACGCAATTATTCATGGAGACAGTTCCATGCAAGACAGTTGGAATTACCGGTTCTGCTGGGAAGACAACCACCACCATGTTGGTTGGGGAGATGGCAAAAGCCTCCCTTGGCAAAAAGGCATATGTTGGCGGTAACATCGGTGATCCCTTGCTTAATTACGTGGACAAGATGAAGCCGGACAACCTGGCGATCTTGGAAATTTCCAGTTTCCAACTTGAACAAATGTCCTTGTCCCCAAGTGTGGCTGCGGTATTAAATATTACCCCCAATCATCTTGACCGTCATTCCACGATGAAAGCCTATTCAGCAGCCAAGCAGCGGATTCTGAATTTCCAGGAACCCGATGACACGGCTGTTTTAAACCGTGAGGACCGGGGATCCTGGAGCCTGCAAAAAAAGGTGCAGGGTCGACTCGTGTCTTTTGGTTTCGGACCCCTTTCACGGAACCAGGACGGTAGTTATATTTCGGATGGCATTCTATATATGACCATCGGCAGCATGAACATCCCCCTGCTCCGTCGAGACAAGATCCATCTGCGCGGCAATCATAATATTATGAATATCCTTGCTGCTTTTGCCATCGGCTATGCAGCCGGTTTGCCGATAGAAGCCATGCAGGAAGCCGCGGCGAATTTCCGTGGAGTCCCCCACCGGTTGGAGCTTGTCAGGGAATGGAAGGGAGCCAAATGGTACAACGATTCGATTGCGACAGCGCCCGAACGATCTATGGCTGCCATCCGTTCCTTCACTGAACCAATCGTTCTTTTACTTGGAGGGCGGGACAAAAACCTGCCTTGGAATGAACTGGCTGCCCTGGTCCATGAACGAGTGGAGCGTATCATCCTCTTCGGAGAAGCGTCTGATAAAATTGCTGCCGCCATAACGAAAGCCCACGGGCCGCTCAATGGGACAGTGAAACGTTGCAAGGACCTCGAAGAGGCAGTTCAGACCGCTGCTCGTATGACCAAACCGGGTGATGTCGTATTGCTTTCACCTGGTGGAACCAGTTTTGATCAATTCTGTGACTTTGAAAAACGTGGCGAGGCTTTTCGAAAATGGGTATCAGAGCTTTCGTAAACAAGCCTGCTCGATCCACTGCCGTTTCCGCCAGTCGCTCGCGCGCTTCCAGCGGTGACTTGATCCTGGTTGCTGTTGTCATCGCCCTGGGAGTCTTTGGCCTACTCATGTTGTATTCTGCCGGGACGGATTTTTCCCTGCAAACTTACAATTCAGCGTCATATATTTTTGATAAACAGTTATTGTGGATGGCTATTGGTACCATGACTGCGTTTGTCCTGTCACGCCTGGATTATCACCTCTGGCGAAAGTTGGCAGTGCCGTTGATGGCAGTGACGGTGATACTGTTGATCGCCGTTTTGATCAACAATGAAGTTCGCAACAATGCAGTTCGCACCTTTTTTGGCGGGTCAGTCCAGCCTTCCGAATTGGCGAAATTAGCAACCATCCTATATTTATCGATCTGGTTGTACAGCAAACGGGAACACCTGCATGATATCCAATTGGGGTTGATTCCATTGGCCTTCATCCTGGGTTCGATTGGCGGTTTAATTTTCCTCCAGCCAGACCTGAGCGCGGCAGTGACCATTTTCGTCTTGGGTGGATTGTTGTTTTTCCTGGCTGGCGGTGAAATGCGGCAAATCATCCTGTTTTGCGTGGTCGCATTTGCCGCAGGATGGCTTGTAGTGCAATTCAGTTCCACCGGAAAGGCGCGCATTGGTTATTTCGTTGCAGGGCTGAAAGATCCGCTGAAATCCAGTGACCATGTCCTATGGTCGTTGGAAGCCATCTTCAAAGGAAAACTATTTGGAGTCGGGATCGGTCAAGCGACAACAAAACTTATTGGTCTTCCTTTCGCCGGGACTGACAGCATCTTTGCTGTGATTGTCGAAGAATTGGGTTTCTTTGGTGCACTTGGGCTGATCAGTCTATATTCAATCCTGGCATGGCGCGGTTTGAAAATTGCCGGGAGGGCGCCAGATTCGCTTGGCTCATTGATGGCTGCTGGGCTTACCATCTGGATCATCTTTGAAGCCTCCCTGAACATGGCTGTGATGGTGGGGTTGCTTCCTTTTGCCGGAAATGCCCTGCCCTTTATCAGCGCTGGCGGTTCGAACTTGCTTTCGACATTGGCAGCCATTGGAATTCTGCTGAATATCTCCCGTCAATCCGGGCGGACTGTACCGGAAGATAAGGAAAGGAAATTATATAGTGCGACTGTTGATCTGCGCGGGAGGGACCGGCGGCGGAGTGTACCCCGCAATCGCCGTCCTGCAAACCATGCAAAATAAGGTCGATGTTCTCTGGGTGGGTGGAGAGGGCGGCATGGAAACCCGGCTTGTGGAGCGGGCGAATGTGCCTTTTAAAACCATTCCAGCCGCAGGATTGCACGGGGTGGGCTTGAAATCCCTTCCCGGGAATTTAATCCGGCTGGTGCGTGGCTTTTTTACAGCCCGGCGCATTCTCCAGCAGTTCAAACCGGATGTTTTGTTCTTCACCGGAGGGTATGTTGCAGTGCCCATGGCATTTGCCGGGATGCATATCCCGTCCGCACTCTTCGTCCCAGATATTGAACCTGGTTTGGCGCTCAAGACTTTGGCTCGTTTTGCAGATAAAATCGCTGTCATTGCTCAAGAATCATTCCGCTTTTTCAGCCAAAAGGATCGGGTCATCCTGACCGGGTACCCGACCCGTTCAGATCTTGCACGCTGGACGCAATACGATGCCCACCGGGTGCTGGGTTTGACCAGTGAAATGCCTGTCCTTTTAGTCATTGGCGGAAGCAGGGGAGCCCGTTCCATCAACAACGCTGTGCTGGATAATCTTTCTGCACTGCTTGAGCAGGCACAGATCATCCACATCACGGGTGAGTTGGATTGGCCAACCGTGCAAACCAGGATGAAAAACCTCAATAAAGCCCAGTCGGCTCGTTACCACGCTTCCCCTTACTTGCATGATGAGATGGGTGCTGCCTTGGCTGCAGCTGATCTGGCGCTCTCGCGCGCGGGGGCTTCAACCCTGGGTGAATATCCTCTATTTGGACTTCCAGCCATCCTGGTGCCCTACCCCCATGCCTGGCGATATCAGAAAGTGAACGCGGACACTTTGGTAAACAAGGGAGCAGCGGTCATGCTTGAAGATCAAAAACTGTCCGAGGGACTCCTGCCCCTGGTAAACGACTTGCTCCATCAGCCTCAAAAATTGGCCTCCATGGGTGCAGCCATGAAGCAGCTTTCCCATCCTGAAGCCGCTGAAGAAATCAGCCGCCAACTATTTGCTCTTTGCGGAGAAAGGAGATGAGGTCATGGTAAGCCTGCCCTTCGTCTTCTGGATGTACGTCATCCTTTTCAGCGTGATTGGCGGCATGCGCGGCTGGGCCAAAGAATTACTGGTCTCCTTCAGTGTTATTCTGGCGCTGACTTTCTCCACCCTGCTGTCAAACTACGTCCCCTTTATTCGCGACGTAATGCAAAAAGACAACCAACTGGTTTATTTCTGGCTGCGCACCATCATCATATTCCTGTTGGTTTTCTTTGGTTACCAGACCCCCAATATTCCACGCTTTGCTCCCAAGATGAATCGCGAAAAACTGCAGGATATCATTCTGGGGGTGGTTATTGGAGCTTTGAATGGTTACCTGATAGCCGGGACAATCTGGCACTACATGTCCACTTCTGGCTATCCCTTCCCGCAGGTGATTACTGCTCCCACGGGCAATTTTGCGAAGGTGGCGGAAGCAATGCTTCAATACATGCCGCCAAAACTGCTTGGGATCCCGGGCATTTATTTCGCTGTTGTAATTTCCTTCATTTTTGTGATTGTGGTGTTTATTTAGACTATGACGCACATCCATCTGATTGGTATAGGCGGAACCGGACTTTCAGCCATCGCTCGCGTCCTGCTCGAAATGGGACACACTGTGAGCGGTTCTGATCGCGCGGAATCCTCGTTTACCCGGGATCTGCAGGCTGCAGGGGCCACCATAAGCATCGGTCACCGCCCGGAGAACGTGCGCGACGCCGACCTGGTGGTGCGTTCGTCCGCCATCCAGGATGACAACCCTGAAGTTACAGCCGCGCGTGCCTTTAGAATCCCGGTCCTCAAGCGGTTTGACTTTCTTAGCAGCTTAATGGATGGCAGGACCTCCATCGCCATCGCGGGAACCCACGGGAAGACCACCACATCTTCCATGATCGCATGGATGCTCTCAGCGATGGGGCAGGATCCATCTTTTATCATCGGCGGCGTGAATTTGAACCTGGGCGTCAATGCCCGGGCTGGAAATGGAAAAACTTTCATCATCGAAGCTGACGAATATGACCGCATGTTCCTGGGGCTTAAACCAATCATTGAGGTGATAACCAGCATCGAACATGATCACCCCGATTGTTACCCCACCCCCGCGGACTATCAGGCTGCTTTTGTGGAGTTCATGTACCTTATCCCGCCGAAGGGCACGTTGGTGGCTTGTGCGGATGATCCTGGTGCAAGGGACTTGATGGAAAAAGCGAAGAAACTTGGCAAGACCATTTTATCTTATGGGTTGACGACAGATGCAAACGGGCAGCATGAATCGGATGTATTTGGGAGTGAACTGGCGCCCAATGATAAGGGAGGTTTCACCTTCAAGGCTTTTGTGAGGGGTGAAACAACCCTCGTTAATCTCCAGGTTCCAGGCAAACACAATGTTAGTAATGCACTCGCCGCCCTATCCGTAACCTGTCTCCTTGGTCTGCCTCTTACAGATGCATCCAAGGCCTTGGAAAAATTTGCCGGAACAGGTCGCAGGTTCGAAATCCGTGGAGAATCGAACGGCATTACGATTATTGATGACTATGCGCATCACCCAACTGAGATCAGGGCTACCCTGGCTGCAGCCCGATCCCTATATCCGTCACGGCGCATATGGGCCCTGTGGCAGCCGCATACTTACTCTCGCACCCAGGTTTTGTTAAATGAATTTGCACATTCCTTTGCCGACGCAGATGAGGTAATCGTAACTGATATATACGCAGCCCGTGAACCGAAGACTGATTTTTCATCAAAAGCAGTGGCCGCATCCATGCCTCGTCCCGCACATTTTATTCCTGGTTTATCGGAAGCAAGCAGTTACTTGATTAAAAATCTTCACCCAGGAGACGTCCTGTTGGTTCTGTCAGCTGGAGATGCCGATCAAATCAGTTTAGAGGTATGGTCACATTTGAAGGAGGATCGCAATGCTTGAAAAGAAAAGGGATTTTGAGACCGAAATGATGACCTTGCGCCCAATATATTTTGACTTGGGTGAAACTCCTCACCCAAAATCCAAGAGACAGGTAGAAATTAACCGGGATTGTTTGAAACCGAATCCCAAGAATGAAGGCATGGTTAAAAAATTGATCGCCTTCTTAACCAATGAGAAGTAAATGGAATGACTGTGTCGGTCGTCAACAATAACATCTAAAACTATTCAACTGCTGCATGCTACCAACAACCATGTCAACCCTTCGCTCGACTTTTGGTGACACCCTCCAGGAAAATATTCCCCTCAAGGGCTATACTGTTGCGCGCATTGGCGGTCCGGCTGATGCTCTTATTATCGTCCGCTCAGCTGACGAGTTGGCCCAGACTGCGGATAAACTTTGGAAGACTGAAATCCCATTTATTCTGGTGGGTGGTGGTTCCAACGTCCTGGTTAGCGATAAGGGTGTGCGCGGCGTGGTAATTATTAACCAGGCACGGCATGTGAAATTTGACCTTCAATCCAATCCCCCGCATGTCATAGCCGAATCAGGTGTCACGCCTAACACCATCTCGCAGCGGGCGGCACGCTTGGGTCTCTCCGGTTTTGAATGGGCTGCATCTCTGCCTGGCTCCCTGGGTGGAGCGGTTTATGGGAACGCTGGGGCCTTCGGCGGCGACATCGCTGGCAATTTGATCTCTCTGGAGGTTTTTCACCGTCAGCATGGACGCCAGGTCTGGTCGCTTGAAAAAATGGCTTATGGCTACCGGACAAGCGTTATTAAGATAGAACATTCTCCAGTGGTCATCCTTTCAGCAAAACTCGCTTTGCATGCAGGGGAATCACAAACCATCCGGACGTTGATGGAACAGAACTCCAAACGCAGGCGCGAATCCCAACCCGCGGGTGCCAGCATGGGCTCGATGTTCAAGAATCCAGTTGGAGATAAGGCTGGTCGCTTGATTGAAGCTGCCGGCTTGAAAGGCACTCGTATCGGCAATTCAGAGATCAGCAATAAGCATGCAAACTTTTTCATCAATCATGGGAAAACAAGCGCCCAGGATATGAAGGCCTTGATCGAATTGGCTCAAAAAACTGTCGCTGAGAAATTTGGCGTCAACCTTGAATTGGAAGTGGAATTGATCGGTGAGTGGTAGGAATGAATAACAAGCTCCGAATCGCAGTGGTTTTTGGAGGTCGTTCTGGTGAACACGAGGTGTCCCTCATGTCTGCCAGGTCGGTCCTTTCCGCCCTCGATCCGGGAAAATATGAAATAACTCAAATCGGTATCACTAAGGAAGGCATCTGGCTGGCAGGAGATAATGTTTTAGAAGCGATGCAAGCTGGAAAATTATCTGATGGAAATCAGAAACAGGTGGTCATCCTCCCAGCCCAGGCTCACAACCAACTTTGGGAAATCCGATCCCATGGTTCTTCCATGGAATTGAATCCACTTTCGAAAATGGATGTCATCTTCCCCGTTCTCCACGGCACCTTCGGCGAAGACGGTACCCTGCAGGGGTTGCTCGAACTCGCCGATTTGGCGTACGTGGGCGCCGGCGTCACTGGTTCTTCGGTTGGCATGGATAAAGGCGTTTTCAAGGATGTGATGCGCTCCATGGGCATCCCAACTGCTGCTTCTGTGATTGTGTTACGGAGTGAAGTTGAGAAGAATCTCGACGGTGTCATCCAGCGCGTCGAAACGGTGGGACATTATCCCTTGTTTGTTAAACCTGCCAACCTGGGTTCCTCGGTGGGTATCACCAAGTGCAACAACCAGGCTGACCTGGGTGAAGGGCTTCTGGAAGCTGCCACCTATGATCGGCGGATATTGGTGGAACAGGGCATAGATGCGCGCGAGATCGAGGTTTCCGTGCTGGGTAACGACGAACCACAGGCATCCGTCCCCGGTGAAGTTCTTCCCAGCCGCGAGTTCTATTCCTACGAGTCCAAGTACCTGGACGGTACGACCGAACTGGTTATCCCCGCCCCCCTCCCCCCTGAGACGGCTGATGAGATACGCCGCATGGCTGTACTCGCATTTAAAGCCGTTGACTGCGCCGGGATGGCACGTGTCGATTTCTTTGTCGAAAAAGGAACCGGCAGGATCTATTTGAACGAAATCAATACCATCCCGGGCTTCACCAGCATCAGCATGTACCCCAAGCTTTGGGAAGCCAGCGGATTGCCTTACAGTAAACTTGTTGACCGGCTGGTCGACCTGGCCCTTGAGAGGAAAGCTGACCGTGACCGCACTGAACACTTTTTCCGGAGGACATTATGACCGCTTTGCCAAAAATATCCCGGACTGCATTTGTCCGTCAGCGCCGCTCTTCCAAAAAACCTGCGATCCTGTCCTCACAGCGACCGGTGAAAACCTCCCGTAAGTCTTTTAACCATACTGCGGGGAATTTACCCCTCGAGAAACGCCAGGTTGCACACCAGGGTTACAAACAGCCTGCAAAGAAAACTCACCGAAAGGGTTACGATATCGTGTTTACTCTCGGACGCACAAATGTACATGCTCCAGCAATCAACATCCCTGAATTGGGGACTCGCTGGATCTCGGTTTCGTTGACAGCGATCCTTGCTTTCATGCTTTTCATCATGTGGACTGCATCTCCCTTCACGGTAAAAGGAGCTGCAGTGGTTGGCAATCAACGACTGGGAGTGGCAGATATAAATGCCATGCTGGGGATGATTGGCCAGCCAATTTTCAAGGCCGCTCCGGCACAGATCGAATCCAATTTACACACCGCTTTTTCTGACCTGGCTTCGATCAAGGTTCATGTTGGACTGCCCAACCGCATCACGGTGAATGTGGTTGAGCGCCTGCCAGTCATTGCCTGGTATCAAAACGAGGTGGTTACCTGGATCGATGCCAGTGGGGTGGCATTTATGCCCCGGGGTGATGTACCTGGTTTGATCCATGTCGCCGCGAATGCCAGCCCGGTCAATGTTCCATTGGACCCCGCGATTCCCATCTACGCGCAGAAGTTCATTCCCCCTGGTTTGGTTCAGGCGATTATCGCTCTGTCTCGCGATGTTCCTGATGGGATGCCGATGGCGTTTGATCCGAGGTATGGCTTGGGATGGCAGGATCCGCGCGGCTGGAGTGTCTATTTTGGTCAGGTGGTGAAAGATGTCCCAATGAAAAAGATTGTTTACCAGGCTATCGCGGATACACTCACCCACCAGGGCATTCAACCATCGCTCATCAGCGTGGAATATCTGAATGCACCGTTCTATAAGTAGCTCAAGGGCAAAATGGACGAAATAGTTGTTGGGATTGACGTAGGCACCACCAAAGTCTGCACCCTGGTCGGTCGGGTCGAGGAAAATTCGATCCGCATCCTGGGCGTGGGAATCGAACCTTCAGGAGGCATCCGCAAGGGCGTGATTGTCGATCTTGCCGCAGCGTCACAAGCCATCTCCAAATCCGTGAGATTGGCTGAGCAGACTTCAGGTGTGGAAATAACTGGTGCGATGGTCAGCCTGGCCGGTGCACACGTTTCGTCCATCAATTCCCGCGGAGTGGCCGGGGTGGCAAATGAAATCATTGATGAGATGGACATCGCCCGGGCTCTTGAAGCTGCCCGTGCAGTCGCCATTCCCCACAATCGCGAGATCATTCATATCATCCAGCGTGGATTTAGCGTGGATGGGCAGGATGGAATATCAACACCTCTCGGTATGCGCGGTTTTAGATTGGAAGTGGAAGCCCACATCATCACCGCAGCCCAGGCAACTGTGGAAAACCTTCGCCAGTGCGTCAATGCCGCCGGAGTGGAAGTGCTGCAATTCGTGTTGAATCCCCTGGCATCCGGGGATGTCGTCCTGACAGACTCGGAACGCCAGATGGGTGTCGCAGTTTGTGATATTGGAGGAGGGACAACCGACCTTGCATTGTATGTTGGTGGTCATGTTTGGCATACCATGGTCCTTGCCGTAGGGGGCAATCACATCACCAATGATATTGCCACTGGCTTGCGCCTGCCTCTCGCGCAGGCGGAAGAGATCAAGAAGAAATACGGCTTTGCCATGAAGTCAGGAGTAGGCGCCGAGGACACCTTCAGTGTGCATACCTTTGGCGAAGAGCAGCCGGTAAAAGTCAGCCGGCAGGATATGGCCCATATCATCGAGGCCAGGGTCGAAGAAATTTTCACCCTGACATTGCAGGAAATAAAACGATCCGGCTATGACGGGTTGCTGCCGGCTGGAATAGTTTTGACAGGTGGCAGCAGCGCTTTGCCTGGAATTCGACCGCTTGCCTCCAGGATTTTCGGATTGCCCATCCGTACCGCCCAGCCGGAAAACCTGGTTGGTCTTGTCGACCAGTTGAAGAGCCCTGCATATTCCACCAGCGTTGGCCTATTACACTGGGCCGCGGTATTGACAGAAGAAGATATTCCCCCCGCCCATGGACGCAAACACCGCGGCGGGAAGCAGGATACCCGCGTAAACCTGGAACCAGTGAAGGACTGGTTGAAGCGGTTACTCCCGTAGTGTGCTCGGAACGGACGACCCAGGTTGTCAAAAAAAACAAAGTATCGTAACCCATTTTATTCATTCAGGAGGCAGTAACATGGACGCAAAAAAGAATCAGATCGAAACATTTGCCCGCATCAAAGTTGTAGGTGTGGGCGGTGGTGGCAGCAACGCCGTGAACCGGATGATCGAGGAAGGCATCCAGGGCGTTGAGTTCGTTGCCATCAACACCGATGCCCAAGCGCTGATGCTGGCCAAGGCCCCCACACGCGTGCGCATCGGCAACAAACTGACGCGCGGTCTCGGGGCAGGCGGTAATCCCGAAGTCGGGCGCAAGTCCGCCGAGGAGTCAGCCGAGGACTTGTACAACGCAATGAAAGGTGCCGATATGGTCTTCATCACTGCCGGCTTGGGCGGCGGAACCGGTACCGGAGCAGCCCCCATCGTAGCCCAGATCTGCAGGGAGGTTGGCGCGCTGACCATTGGCGTGGTGACTCGTCCCTTCACCTTTGAGGGCAACCGCCGGATGCAGGCCTGCGAGACCGGAATGTCCAAACTGAAGGAACATACGGACACGCTGATCGTGATTCCCAATGATCGCCTGCTCCAGATCATGGACAAGCGTTCCAGCCTAAATGATTCCTTTAAAATGGCTGATGATGTTCTACGCCAGGGCATCCAGGGAATCTCCGAGTTGATCACCGTACCTGGCTTGATCAACCTCGACTTCGCCGATGTGCGTGCCATCATGTCCGAAGGTGGCGCAGCCCTGATGGCAGTCGGAAAGGCTTCTGGCGAAGACCGTGCCCGCATCGCGGCCGAGCAGGCCATCTCCAGCCAGCTTCTCGATATAACCATTGACGGTGCCAAGGGTGTGCTTTTCAATGTCACCGGAGGTCCCAGCCTGACCCTGTTCGAGGTCAACCAGGCGGCTGCCCTGATCCGGGAAACTTCCCACCCGGATGTAAACATGATCTTTGGCGCCGTGATAGACCCCGACCTGACTGATGAAATCCGCGTGACAGTCATTGCCACTGGCTTCGAACGTTCAGGTATGCCCCGTCGCATCGCCCACCCGGCAACCCGCATCGTGGATGGCAAACATGCCGAGCGGCAACTGGAATCTGTCAGCGTGGAAAAACAATCAGGTCAATCCACTGCTGAATTCCGCCCGCAAACATTTAACACAGAGGATTTGGATATCCCGACCTTCCTGCGCAACCGTAAATAGTATCCTCCCCCTTCCTCTTGATGAGTTTCAGGGGCGGCCTTTGGGTCGCCCCTATTATGTTTAATTATTTAGATGGCGGAATTATTTAGTTATGCGTGGAAAGTATTCCGTCCATGCATTAACTGGAAAATAGTAGGGTTGGCATGCTTGCCTTGCCAATATCAAATTCCAACTTAAGGCATGAGATCCTGAATCTTATTCAGAAACTCACCCACCGACCTCACGAACAGGCTGGGCTGCTCTTCATGTGGAACATGCCCCGCACGTGGAATGACAACCAGGTTGGCATTTGGAAGGGCTGCCGCAAGGCGAACCGAGTTCTCCGTTGGGACGATTTTATCGGAGTCGCCTGTGATTACCAGCACCGGCAGGTTGAACTCAATTAAATGCCCGGTCAATCCGGAGGGCTGGCTTGCCTGGGTAAAATACCAAAGTGCGCGATCCCAATTGTCGCATTGTAATGGCTTTTTATATCCATCCATGGTTTCCTGGGTGATTTTCGATGGGTCGAACCAGGCCATTTTTATGAGGTCTATTCCCTGATTCTGGATTGAGCGGACGATCAACGGCCCGAGATGGTTCATTTCCGGCGTTTTATATAACAGACGTACCCAAGGTTGCATTCCTCCGTTTTCATAAACTGCCGCATCCACCAAAATGAGCGCCTTGACTCGATCCGGGTGCTGCAAGTCGAATTGCATCGCAATCGTTCCGCCCGCAGAGTTGCCAAGCAGGATGGATTTCTGAACATTGAAATGATTCAACAAACCGAGCAGCATGTCCACGTTGGCTTGCGAACTGTATGGATTTTCACCCGTCCAGCTCATTGGGCGTTCAGTTAATCCAAAAGCCGGACGATCGTATGCGATGATTGTGCCATAGCGGCTTAATGGCTCCATGACTGCATGCCATGAAAACAGGCTGGCTCCGAACCCATGCAGAAGGATGATGACCGGCTCGCCCTGCCCCATCGTCTTGATATGCACACTCAGACCGTTTATTTTTATGAATTGGCTGTCCGGGTCTTCCAATTGTCCAGGCGGAACTGTATTTTTTAATGTAGGGATTGGGATAAGGATCGGCACTACCAGTACAAGGAGTAGGATAGTGAGCAGGGAAATGCCAAACCAATTCCAAAATTTTCTCTTTTTCATCTCAGGGGATTTATCTTCATGTAATTATATAGTCAATTGTCTCCGTGTCACTAATTTAGTTATTCTATTCTTTGTATTCCAATTCATATTCCCCAATATGAACCGTATCCCCCTCCCGGGCGCCGGCTTCCCTGAGCGATTTATCCACCCCCAAACGTTCCATTAATTTCTGGAACCGGCGCACCGACCCGGATTGGTCCCAGGGAGTCATTGCGGCAGCACGTTCTATGGAGATAGACTTTATCCGCCAGCCATCCGGTTCACGTCGAATGGTGAATGATCGCGGGTCCTCGATCGGACGATAAACCGGCATGGTTTGCACCACCTCGTCCTGCACAGTCGTAGCCGCCAATAACGCTGCCGCTTTGAGCAGCAGTTCACGAACTCCAGTGCGCGCCAGTGCGGAAATGGCCATGGCATCAAAGCCGCTTTTTTTGAGTTCCTTCTTTAACTTCGGCCAGCGCGCCTGCACCTCAGGTTGATCCATCTTGTTCAGGACAACAATTTGTGGCTTTTTTGCCAGGTTTGGATCGAACAAGCCAAGTTCAGTATTGGTTTGGGAAAAATCCTCCACCGGGTCATCTGCCAGTCCATCCAGCAGGTGGATTAACACCCGGGTCCGCTGGATGTGACGTAGGAAGTCATGTCCAAGCCCAACGCCCTGGGCTGCGCCTTCCACCAGGCCCGGGATATCTGCCAGCACGAGGGTCGTTTCGTTATCCAACTCCGCAACCCCCAGGTTGGGTTCCAGCGTCGTGAATGGATAGGCGGCGATCTTTGGTTTGGCATTGGTCAGCACTGAAAGCAGGGTGGATTTACCTGCATTTGGGACTCCCACAATGCCAATATCAGCGATGAGCTTAAGTTCCAGACGCAGTCGTTTCGCCTCGCCCGGTTCGCCCCGTTCAGCGGTCCTGGGAATCTGGTTGATGGAACTTTTGAAATGTGGATTGCCGCGCCCGCCGCGCCCGCCCTTGCATACGAGCAGTTTTTGACCTGCTTCGGTAAGGTCTCCGATCAATTCTCCACTGGGTGCATCGTATACTATCGTACCGGGGGGAACTGGAACGATCAGGTCGTCAGCGGATTTCCCGGATTTGTTATTGGTTCCGCCGCCTTTCCCGTCGAGTGCGGTGTAATGCGCAGTGTGACGGAACGCTGCCAGCGTATTTAACGTGGGAAGCACCTGGAGAAATACACTCCCGCCTCTCCCGCCGTCGCCTCCATCGGGGCCTCCCCGGGGTACATATTTTTCCCGGTGGAAATGAACCATGCCATCCCCCCCTTTTCCAGATTTCACCTCAATTTCCGCTTGATCAATAAACATGCTGTCTCCAGTCTGGGGTGATTATACCTGTTGATAACTTAAGGGGAGACTCTTTACACTCGCATTTGATCGGGCATGGATTGACCAAGTTTCAGGTTAATCAGGGGTTTGCCGCTCCTTTAGTTCGCTGGGTTTCCCGGTTGATCCTGTTGACCTTCTCTATCTCCTTTTTTCCTTTTCTTATCAGCCTCTTAAATGACAATCCCCGGTTTTACCGGGGACTGTACCTTATTTTTTACTTGCCTTTTTCTTCCTGCTCAATTCGCCAAACTTCTTCTTGAGTATATCCTCCAGTGTCGGCTTGCCAATCTCTTGAAGTTCGTAGCGCACCCGCTGGTGGGGCTTGTTGATCTTGAGCACCCGGGTCAGATCGATGGGAGTGCCAATGATCACCATGTCCACATCAGCCTTGTTGATGGTGGTTTCCAGGTCTCTCGTTTGTGCTTCACCATAACCCATCGCTGGAAGGATGGGGCCCGTGTTGGGATACTTCTTGTAGGTCGCAGAAATGGACCTCACCGCGTACGGACGCGGGTCCACGATCTCCTTGGCGCCAAAACGTTTGGCCGCGACGAACCCAGCGCCGTAAGCCATTTCACCGTGTGTCAAAGTCGGACCGTCTTCGATGACCAGAACGCGTTTACCCAGGATGGCATCCGGATTGTCTACAAACAGGGGGGAAGCGGCTTCGATGACCGTCGCTTTTGGATTGAGCTTGCGCAAGTTCTCGCGGATTCGGATGACCGCCTGCGGATCGGCTGTGTCGACCTTGTTTATGACGATCACATCCGCATCGCGGGCATTGACTTCACCAGGATGGTAGGTGCTCTCATGCCCTGGTCGGTGCGGGTCAGCCACCACGATTTTCAGGTCAGAGACGTAGAAGGAGAAATCGTTGTTTCCCCCGTCCCAAAGGATGATATCCACTTCCTTTTCAGCAGCGCGTAAAATCTTTGTATAATCCACGCCTGCATACACAATGATGCCGTTATCAATATGGGGTTCGTATTCTTCACGCTCTTCAATAGTACAATCATTTTTAACTAGGTCAGCGTAGGTGGCAAAACGCTGCACCTCCTGTTTGACCAGGTTGCCGTAAGGCATTGGGTGGCGAATGGCTGCAACCTTGAATCCCATATCGCGCAAGATGAGAGAGACTCGACGGGTCGTCTGGCTCTTCCCCGATCCGGTGCGCACAGCACAGATCGAGACAACTGGTTTGCTGGATTTTACCTGGGTGGATCTCTCCCCCATCAAACGGAAATCGGCGCCTGCTGCCAGCACGGCGGAAGCTTTGTGCATGACAACTTCATGAGGCACGTCAGAATATGCAAATATAACCTGGTCAACTTTATAATCTTTGATTATTTTAGGGAGGTCGTCTTCAGCAACGATCGGGATGCCTTTCGGATATAGTTTCCCGGCAAGTTCATTTGGATACGTGCGACCATCTATGTCGGGAATCTGTGTCGCTGTAAAAGCCACAACTTCATAGTCTTTATTATCACGAAAATACACATTGAAGTTATGGAAATCGCGCCCGGCGGCGCCCATGATGAGAGTTCGGATTGGCATAAAATCTCCTTGTTTGAAATATTCCAGCGCTGACTGTTCCCGGAATGGACCTCCGGCAGTGCCATCCACTGGATTACATGGCACAAGAATATGAGTTACATGACCTCGGGAGCTGTAATGCCCAAAAGCCCCAAGGCGTTGGCAAGCACATATTTAGTCGCTGCGACCAGGGACAGGCGGGCTGTACGAACCCGGGGTTGCGCCTGCACCACTGGACAGGTGTCGTAGAATGCGGCAAAGGCCTTGGCGATATCGTAAGCGATACTGCTTATCACCAGCGGTTTATATTCTACCGCTGCTCGCTGGACTTCGGATGGGAAGCGAGAGAGCCTGTCGATTAATTCCACTTCAGCCGGTTCGAGTGAATATTTGAATTTCGAAGGTCGCAGATTGGTAATCTTAACCTCAGCCTTGCGCAAGATCGAGTTGCAGCGTACATGGGCATATTGTATATAAGGTGCAGCCTGCCCGTTGAAATCCAGCGCAGTTTGCCAGTCGAACGTGACCATTTTCGTATTCTCACGGGCCAATATCGGATATTTTAGCGCTCCCAGCCCAACAGCCTTGGCGACACCATCAAGTTGTTCGGCGCTCAACGAAGGATTCTTCTTGGATGCCTCCGCGCGTGCCCGGGTGGTTGCCTCGCGAAGCAAATCCTCCAACAGTACCACTGTTCCTTCACGGGAAGAAACAACCACATTCCCGGGCAGTGTCACCAGTTCGTAGGAAACGTGGTTGCATTTTTGTGCCTGATTATACCCGGCGATTTCCAGGATCTTGAACACCTGGGTAAAATGCAGGCTCTGACGCACATCCACCACGTAGATCGATTTCGCCAGGTCAGGGTAATCATGGAACTTGTGCAGGGTGAGTGCCAGGTCTTCGGTGGCGTAAAGTGCCGTCCCGTCCGAACGCAGGATGACTGCAGTGCGGTAATGTTCACGGTTCAGGTCCAGGGCCTCGTCAATTTTAACGATCACCGCCCCACCCTGGGGACGGTCGTCGGTAGCAATGCCGCGTCGAACAAGTTCCTCCACCACTTCCTTCCCGGGTTTTTCCTCCTGGCTGTTGAAATAGTACACGTCAAAATGCACATCCAGGGCATCGTACATCTGGCGGAATCCCTGTAGTGACCACTCGCGCGTTCGCTCCCACAAAGCCACGATTTCAGGATCGCGCGTGTCCCAACGGGCATATAGGATGCGCAATTCCGCTTCCAGTTCTGGGTCCTCTTCTATCCGGTTGGCGGCCTCGGCATATACCTCTCCCATCCAGCGGGTGATGTCTGTATCCGGCTCCTCCCCATTGTGGAACTTCATGTAGCCCCACAACCATTTGATCACATGCAAGCCCATGTCACCGGGATAATTGGCGCGCACCACGCTGTTCCCGGCAAATTCGAGGATGCGGCATAAAGCATCGCCCAGGATGGTACCCCGCAGATGACCGACATGAAAAGCCTTATGCGTGTTTGGGTGGGAAAATTCGATCATTACGCGCTGCCCAGTCGGGAGCCCGGATCCAAATCGGTTTTTTTGACCTAATACGGCGCCCACCACGCGGCTCGCAAACTCCTGGGTATCAAAGTACAGGTTCAGGTATCCGATCACCGCTTCTACGCGGCAAATACCGGGAACCTTGCTGACCACACTTTTTAATTGTTCAGCAATTTCCTGGGCTCTTTGGGCAACTACAACTTTTTTGCCAAGCCGCGCCTCGGCAGCCGCAGTTGCAAAAAAGGAAGTGGACATGCCCCACTCCCCGCTGAAGGGCAGCGGTTTCCATTCCAAAGATGCCACGGGAATACCATGCGCATCGCAGAATGATTTGATCTTGCTGTTGATGGTCTGCTGTTCGGTTGGAAACATTATTTCACGCCCCGGAAATTATATCATCTGCCGCATTTGACGGAATGCCCGGGGCATCTCGTTCAATCGGGATTTAATGTTAAGGGCACACTCCTGCGCACTGAGCTGGGAGGTATCCACTTCCAGGTCATAAAGTAAATCCTTATGGATGAGCGGGAATTGCTTTCTGGCTTGCCCCAATGTGCGGTTCTTTCGGGAACGCTCACGGTTCTCCAATATTTCCAGCGGACATTGCACACCAATGAGATAGGCAGGCAGGGAGAAAAACAACCTAACACAGTCGTTCACCCAGGCTGATTCGACCAGTACGTGGTCAGCGATCACATTGCAGCCTGAATTCGACAAGGCCTGGATAGCACGGTGCATCCCGCGCATTAAATTTAGACCTGCCTCCCCGGCCTGGTCTGCCCTTCCAAGAATATCATCCCAGAGTGGACGGTTCAGGTAACGTGAGGGCAGGCTCCAAATGAACTTGTCAATGCCGGCTTCCAGGAAAGGCTGATCCAGCAGATCCTGCAATGCATGCACGATGCAGGTCTTGCCGGAACTTGATGTGCCATTGATGAAAATTACTGTTCCTTTTTTCATATTGCTTTTTTGGAAAAAAAACAGGAGGTCCTGTATTCAGGGCACTCCCGTTCAAGGTTTTCCATGCCGCGCACTTGGGATCACTCCTCTGCGGCGGGTTTTTTCTCCTTCGCTGAGGATGTCCGGGTTGTTGTTTTCTTCTCTTTTGCTGTAGTGGAGGCTGCGGTTTTCTTTGCAGCCGGTTTCTTCGGTTTGGGAGCTGATTTGGTCGTGGTCTTTTTGGTTTCGGCTTTGGGTTCTTCCACGCTTCCAACCTCGGATTCTTCCACCTTCCGGGAAACGGCTTTCTTCTTGGAGGCAGGTGCCTTTGGAGATTCAACGGGTACGACGGATTCCCCGCCTGTGGGTTCAGCGACTCTACCGGACGGAACCATTTTTGCGAATGCCTTTAACAGCCGGCTTTTGCGCCGCGCCGCGTTATTCTTATGAATCACACCTTGTTCGGCAGCTTTGTCAAGCGCGCTAATGGCTTGCAATAATGCCGCCTTCGATTCCGGGGCACCATCATCGATGCTGGAACGGGCACTCTTGACGGCGATGCGGGCTTCGCCGCGGTAGACGCGGTTGCGCAGACGTTTCTTTTCGTTCTGCCGGTTACGTTTGATCTGAGACTTTATATTGGCCACTTACTTCCTCCAAATATTAAAACAATTTCACGGCGCATCATTTTACAGCACGACAGAAAATCTGTCCAGCCCGAATTGTGACAGGAAATGAGACGGATTCTGGTGGAAGTGAAAAAATCTGATTCTTCCTTTAGGGGTAGAATAGGTCATGAATTTGCCCGTTATCCAGGGAGTTGTCACCTGAGCCGCCAAGGAGGATTTATGAAACTCAAAATGTTCATCACCGCAACCTTGTCTATTCTCCTTATGACTGCGTCAGCCTGCAGTATTTTTATCACGGTCCCTCCTACAGCCACCGCGCCCGGGCTACACCTCACTGTTGCAGTCCCAACACAAACCAATTCTGTGCTGCAGCCGGAAGCAGCCACCCCCACCACCCAGGAGCCGACCATTGAGCAGGCAACTGCCACAGTGGAGGAACTGCCCACGAAGACCGAGACCCCCTGGCCGACCGTTGCTTTCCAGCCGGCAGCCCCAGCACAATTGCCTTCCGGGACCAAAATCCAATTGGATGAGATCCACATGGTCAACCAGGTCGACGGCTGGGGGATCAGTGGAGGCTTATTATTAAAGACCGCAGATGGAGGCAGAACCTGGCGCGAGATCACCCCGACCACAGGACAGGCAGACAGGGTCTACGCAGTTTTCCTGGATGCTCAAACCGCGTGGATGATTTTTTCCATGGGAGGCCAGGTTGATAATCCGCTGACCTTCTACCACACCACCGATGGCGGAATCACATGGACCTATAACCAGGGTCCACCCATTTACACCCAAGTGGTGGGCGACACCACCTGGGCTGAATTTGCCACTTTGGACGCCCGGAATATCTGGATGCTGGTTCGAGGCGTATATGTGGGGGCGGGTACGCATTTCAACCATGAGCTTTTCCATTCTACTGACGGGGGTATTACCTGGATATCGCAGGATGGGGAGATCAGTGACGATTACACCGGGATGGTCTTTGCTGATGAAAACTTTGGCCTTCGCACCTTGCAGACAATCGGTTTTTACGGGCCCGGAGCACCGACCTATGACGTCACCATAGATGGTGGCACAACCTGGGTAAACCGTGAACTGCCTCCCCCACCCGGTGCCCCAAACCTTTTCAACGACTATCCCTATTGTGAGAGCTATCAACCCATTCTCCTTTCTACGCAGTCCATCCACATGCTGGTGGGTTGTTTCGATTACTCCGATCCCCCCACACAATTCACAAGCTACCTGTACACCACCCAGGACGGAGG